>CAJOIN010000022.1 GCA_905234515.1 uncultured Selenomonas sp. | reverse complement strand
GCGTCTGATTGGCGGCTTTGAGATGCCCGACAGCGGGAAAATCTGGTTTGACGGACAGGACATCACCAACCTGCAGCCGGAGAAGCGCCAGGTGAATACAGTTTTCCAAAAGTATTCCCTGTTTTCCCACATGGATGTAGCAGAGAACATCGCCTTTGGCCTGAAGCTCAAAGGCAAGAGCGAGAGCTACATCAGGGACAAGATACAATACGCCTTGAAACTGGTGAATCTGGACGGCTATGAGCACGCCCGGGTTACCCAGATGTCCGGGGGACAGCAGCAGCGCATTGCCATTGCCCGGGCTATCGTCAATGAGCCCAAGGTGCTGCTTTTGGACGAGCCCCTTTCTGCTCTTGACCTGAAGCTCAGGCAGAACATGCAGCGTGAGCTGGTGAAGATCAAGCGTGAGCTGGGCATCACCTTCGTCTTTGTCACCCATGACCAGGAGGAAGCCCTTTCCATGTCCGACACGGTGGTGGTCATGAACCAGGGTTGGATCCAGCAGATCGGCACCCCGGAGAATGTTTACAATGAGCCGGAGAATGCCTTTGTGGCGGACTTCATCGGCGACAGCAACATCATTGACGGCATTATGGTGCGGGACAAGCTGGTACACCTCTTGGGCAAGGATATTCCCTGCATCAATACGGGCTTTGGGGAAAATGTGCCGGTGGATGTGCAGATACGCCCTGAGGATATCCAGATATGCAACCCCGGTGAGGGACAGTTCAACGGCTTTATCAAGCAGGTGGTGTTCAAGGGCACCGTGTACGATATCACCGTGGAGGCCGGCGGCTTCGAGTGGCTGGTGCAGACCATCACGGGCCATGAGCAGGGCAGTGAAGTGGGCTTGCGCCTGGCTCCTGCCAATATCCAGATCATGGCGAAGCCCGCTTCCGAGGATGAGGAGGCGGTCAGCGATGAATGAGCGCATTACGGCTCAGATTTCCAGCCACAGGTTCCTGGCGCTGCCCTTCAGTCTGTGGGCGTTGCTCTTTATCGTGCTGCCCCTGCTTTTTGTGCTGTGGACAGGCTTGACGGATGCGAGGGGCAACCTTACCCTGGAAAACATTTCTACGGTGCTTCAGAGCGAGTATCTGAGGGCGCTGGGGCTCTCCGTGGAACTGGCCCTGATCAGCACCCTTATCTGCCTGGTGCTGGCCTATCCCCTCTGTCTGATCCTGAGGGAAAAGAAAGAAAGTCGGGGGCTTTTGGTATTTTTGCTCTTCCTTTTGCCCCTCTGGATGAATTCACTGCTTACTACCATGGCCTGGCAGACCATTATGGAAAAGCACGGCCTTATCAATATGTTCCTGGCCTCTCTGGGGCTGCCTGAGGTGCATCTCATCAACACCTCTGCGGCTATCATCATCGGCATGGTATACAATTTCCTGCCCTACATGGTGCTGCCTCTCTATGTGAGCATCAGCCGCATAGACGAAAGCATCATCGAAGCGGCCAGGGATTTGGGGGCCGGAACCTTCCAGACTCTTCGCCATGTGCTGCTGCCCCTGTCCCTGCCGGGAATCGTCAGCGGCTCCACCATGGTCTTCATTCCTGCGCTGACCACCTTCGTCATCAGCGCCCTCCTGGGGGGCAACAAGGTGCTGCTGGTGGGCAACATCATCGAGCAGGAATTCACCGCTGCCTATGACTGGCAGTTGGGTAGTGCTCTTTCCATGGTGCTCATGGTCTTCATCATCCTGAACATCCTGTTGGAGGCTTTTACCGACAGCGGGGAGCAGGGAAAGAAGGGGAGGCCGTGATGATGGGGAAAATCAAGAATACCTACCTGGGAGCCATTGTGCTCTTCCTTTATGCGCCTATTATGGTGCTTATCGCCCAGTCCTTCAATGCCAGCCGCTATCGCGGCCAGTGGACGGGCTTTACCTGGGAGTGGTATGAGAACCTCATGGAAAGCGAGGAAATCATCGCCGCTTTCACCAACACCCTTACCATCGGCGTGACTTCCGCTATTTTGGCCACTTTGCTGGCTTTGGTGACGGCTCTGGGCATGAGACAGATGGGCATGCGGGGCAGGATGATTTTCAGAGGCATTGCCAATGTGCCTCTCCTCAATGCAGATATCGTCACGGGTATTTCTCTGATGCTGCTTTTCCTGGGGCTGGGCCTCAGGCTGGGCTATGATACCATCCTTCTGGCCCACATCGTCATCAGCCTGCCCTACGCCATGCTCTGCATACTGCCCCAGGTGCTTTCTATGGACGATGTGTGCTATGAGGCGGCCAGGGACTTGGGGGCTTCTCCTTTCCTGGCTTTCCGCAAGGTCATCTTGCCGGAACTGGTGCCGGGTATAGTGGCAGCCTTTTTGTTGTCCTTTGCCATGAGTGCCGACGACTTCATTGTTACCTACTTCACCAAGGGGGCGGGCATTGAGACCCTGACCACGGAAATCTACTCCGAGCTCAAGCTGGGGGTCCATCCCGAGATGTATGCTCTCAGTGCTTTGTTCTTCTGCGGCGTGCTGGTGTTTGCGGCCCTCCTCATGGTGAACTACAAGGTCATCCGTCGCTATCGTGAGGCGGGCAGAGAGGAGGCGGCAGCATGAAGAATCTGCGTTATCTGTTGGCTGTGCTGCTGCTTCTTGTTCCCCTGGCACTTACTGGCTGTGACATGTTTGCCCAAGGCGAGGAAGAAGGGGAGGATATCCTCTACGTCTACAGCTGGGGGGATTACATCAACGAGGATGTGTTGGAGCAGTTTGAAGAGGAAACAGGCATCCATGTGGTGCTGGATGAATATGACACCAACGAAAGCATGTATCCCCGCATTGCCGAGGGTGCAGAGGCTTACGATGTACTGTGTCCCTCAGACTACATGATCAACAAGCTCATTTACAATTACCTCATTCAGCCCCTGGACTTTAGCAAGCTTCCCAATGCCAGGAAGTACATAGACAAAGATTTCTTCGACCAGTGCAGGGCTTTTGACTGGGAGGGAGCTTACACAGTGCCCTATTGCTGGGGTACCGTGGGCATCATGTACAACACCAAGCTGGTGGATGAGCCCGTGGACAGCTGGACCATCCTTTGGAATGAAAAATACAAGGATAATATTCTCATGCAGGACTCTGCCCGGGATGCCATTATGATTCCCTTGAAGCTCATGGGCAAGTCCATGAATACCATGAGCGCGACGAATTTGATGGCAGCCAGGGATATGCTTATAGACCAGAAGTCTCTGGTGCAGGCCTACGGCGTGGACGATATCCGCGACAAGCTGAGCTCCGGCGAGGCGGCTCTGGGGGTCATCTTCTCCGGCGAGGCCATCAACCTCATGAAGGCCAACCCGGACCTGAAATTCCAGCCTGCCCCCAAGGAGGGCACCAATGTCTGGATTGACGGCTGGGTCATACCCAAGAATGCCCGTCATATCGAGAATGCCCACAAATTCATCGACTTCATGTGCCGCCCGGACGTTGCTGCGGAAAACTTCCGCTACCTGGGCTACTCCACCCCCAACAAAGCTGTCCGGGAGCAGGTGGAGGAAGAACTGGAGGACAAGGCAGAGATAGCCTTCCCTCCTGAGGAAGTCTATAAAGGCCAGGAAACCTACAGCTATTTGGGTGAAGATTTGGACAAGCTCTACACCAAGCTGTGGCTGCAGGTGAAGGTTTCCTAGAAGAAAATCGTGACATACAAAAGGCTCCAGCCATGTTGGTTGGAGCTTTTGTAATGGGTTACAGCATCTCTGCAAAAACATCACGCACATCCACGATGAGGTCATCAAAGAGAGAGACCCTCAGTTTCAGTACAGGTTCTTCTTTGTCGAAATCACGGTCGAGATTTTTTTCGGCGTAGACATTGTCTAAGACAAATCCGGTATCGGTATTCAGGTAAACCTCTATGGAGCGGTTCACAGGATCTACTATCCAGTATTCTTTTACGCCAAAATGTTCATAGGCTTTCATCTTTATCCCACGATCGTTTTTGCTGGTGGTGCGGGATAGAATTTCTGCAACTAAATCTGGAGCACCGTGGATGCCATCACCTTTGATTTTATTGCGGTCGCAGACAATGGAGGCATCTGGGCGAAAATGGTTGTTTTCATCCAGGAAAACATCAATATTGTCGCCATAGGCTCGACAATGCTTGCCGCGCAGGTAATTACGGAAAATGACCAGGATATTGGCCATTATGTTGTTATGGCTTTCACTGGGTGCGGGAGCCATCATGGTAACACCATTTATGAGTTCTTCACGGTATCCATCGTCCTGTATTTTTTCTGGCATAGTTTTATCCTCCTTTTGTTGGTGATGTTTGGAGGTGTGCAAAAGCATGCCTCATTATTTGCTATTCGACAAATCTAAAGTCAGGTCCTCTATCAGACTTTCCTGGTAGAGGACTTTTTTCTTGCTTATCATTTCCTGAGCCAGGGATTGTAGCTTTCGATGAATTGGGGAGGGGAGTTTTTTCAGGCGTTCTTCTGGCAGGTCTTGGACAGCCCTTTTATATTCATCAGTACCCATGTGCCAAAGCTCTGCCATGTCGTAACGGGAAAGGAGGCGGTGGGCGATGCCCAGGCCCTCAGGGTCAAAATCCCCGGCATAGAGTAAGGTGGCCCCGTTTTCTGACAGCCTGTCTAGCAGAGCCCAGGAGGCAGCTTTCAACTGTCCGTGCAGGGCCAATAGGGGGACGCGTTTTTTCTTTTCTTGCAGGAAATCCATAAGGGTGGAAAAAACTCCTGAGTTTTCCACGATGTAAACGCAGTTGCCTGACATGGGGAGGATTTTCTCTGCCCGCACGATTTCCCTGAAGGGGAGGTTCAAGGGAGAGAAATTTTCTGCCGCCTGTCGCCAGTAGCTGATTTCCTTTCCTCCTTCTTCCCAGGCGGTTAGACCATATACTGTTGCGAAGTTTAGAATATCATCCCGAATCAAGCGGAAGCTGTACAGGAGTCGGGTGCGTTCATCCGCATCTGTTGGTACGGACTCCCCCTTCAGGAAGGCAAGTGCCTGCAGAAAGACTCTGCCAGAAGGATGGTCTTGGTCCAAGGCATGAGGGTTATCCGTTGCCCGGTTAGCAAAGAAGGGGAGTCGTTCGTACTTTTCAGGCAGGAGGTCCAGGGTGGTGGCAGTTACCTCCAGTAGAGGCTCATCAAGATAATATTCCTTGTGGGAAAGCCGCAGTTCACCTTTTTGCAGGGCGGAGAGCCAGCGGGAGGCGAATTCTGATGTATGGCTTTTCCTAAGTTTATTAAGCAGGTTTTGCCGTTTTTCCCGCAGCAGCAGTCGTTCATCTTTTTTTGAACGGAAGTCAGCAGGCACCAGGGAAAGCAGGAAATCTTCTGGGGGAAGTTCGCCAAAGCGAGTCTTCTCCCAGGCTGTAGCAAATTCTTTGTAGCCTATACGGGGATTGGCATCTACCTTTCTTCGCAAAAAGGCAGAGAGTGTGCTCTGTTCTGTTGACTGTAGGTTTTTGAGCACGGGGAAGCCTCCAAAGTGGCCTAAACTGCGGTATTTCTTCAGAAATTCTTTGGCTAGTCTGAGCAAAATACCGTGGCTTGTGAAATATGCGTGGGCTTCTTTCAGAAGTTCGTCATGGCAGCTCATCATGGGAGACCTCCTCTATGATGACACTTTTTTCTTTGCCGTCCCAGTGATAGCCAAGCAAGGAGACGAAGTTGGCATTCAGGGGGCGCAGCAGTTCATAGATATTGAGTTCCGGCACCACGTCATAGTCTCCCCAGATGGCCTGGGAGTTCATGATGTAGTTGAATCCCATCTGCTCCACCAGCCGGAACATATCCCGCATATTTTGCTCATCGACACCAGCAAAGGCTTCGTCCAGGGTGATAAGCCTGGGGGCATCTGCCCTGGCATCCTGGTAGCGGGAATAGGCGGCAGAGAAGAGGGGCACGTACATGGCCATGGCCTTTTCACCGCCGCTGAAGCGGAAGAAGGCCTTGTCCGTCAGTTCCCTGCGTTTAATCTGCTCGCCTTTGTCGTAGTAGAGGCGGAAGCGAAACCAGCGGCGGTAGTCCAGCTGTTCCCGCACAGAGGCTTCGAAGGCGTCTGCATCCTTTTCATTTGCCTCGGAGACTTCCCGGGCCTTTCTGATGCGGGTGGCAAAATGGGTCTCCAGCTTTTTGAGGTCATCTTCTTTCATCAGCTGGGGGTCAGTATGGAGCAGCTCCACCAGGTCTGCTGTATCCAGTTCATTGTCATCGTCTCCCGTCAGGGGCTTCCATTCCAGGCGGAAACGCAGGGCACTGGAGGTTTCGCTCTTGCTCATGAGGGTGTTCATCTTCCTGATCCAGTCCTCAGCTCCGTAGATTTTGTCGCTGATGGTACGGCCAATGCTGTTGAGGATGATTTCCTGGTAGATTTTCTTGTCCTGCGCGGAAAGAAGATTTTCCTGTTCCGTGAGGTGGGTTTTCAATATATCCAGCTGTTCATAAGGACTGAGGGGCTTGCCTATGGTTTCAGTCAGGGCAATCTGCCGGACGGCGTAATCTCTGAGGGCTTCCCAGCGGGGCGTGAAAATCTCTCTGTCTGCTTCGGCCATTTCTGGCATTTCTCCGATGTCGTCGTAGCTTTCTTTAAGAGCAAAGCGATATTCGGCAATTTTGTCCCGGTGTTGGGCATAGGCATTTTCCACTCTTTGGGCCAATACATGGAGAGAAGTATCCTCTCGCTTTTTTTGACGGTCCTGCATAAGCCCTTTTAGGGATTTGTCGCCTAAGGGGAAGTCACGCTCTTGTTCTTTGTCTGTCAATAGCTGCCATTTTTCATACAGCAGGCTGTAAAGGGTGCGGCGTCGGGACAGGGTTTGGAGTTGTTCTGAGAGGCTGCGCTGCAGTTGTTCTGATTCTCCCAGGGCGCGTGCGGCCTGGGATAGCTCTCCAGGGATTTGGCCCAGTCTTTGGAGGCAGGCGGTGATACGAGCCTCGATGGCTGACGCATCCGTTTCGGCCAGCTGCCGTGCCAGGGCCTCGATATTTTTTTTCAGCCTGGCAATGGCAAGCTCTTTGTCCAGCAGTTCGCCTTTCAGGGTGTCCGCTTCTTCGCGCACATACTCAATTTCTTCCAGGTGGCGAGCCAAGAGCTCGGCATTGTGGGCGTAGTCTGAGTGTATATGTGTGAGTCTGTGCCATCCTTCGCCATATTCAGCAAGAGCGGCTTCAGCTGCCTCATAGGCAGACGAAGTGAAGGCCAGAGGCGTTTCTCCCCGCATTTGTACAAGACTTCCCCGTTCCTCACGGAGACGCAGAGCTGTTTCCTTTTGCTTTAGGTCCATGGCCTCCAGACGCTGCTCCTGGCGGTGGATATCCTGGGTGGAGCTACGTATATCATCGTTGATTTTTCTGGGAATTTCCGGGGAAGGGAAGGAAAGACGGGCTTTTTTCAGGTCGTCGCAGACTGTCAGCAGATTTTCTTCCTGGGCTTTAAGCTCTTTCAACTCCGTCAGCAGGATGCTTATTTCGGCTTTCTTTTCTTCAATCTGCTGACATCGGTAGCTTTCCCGAGCCTGCCTGCCGATAAAGAGGGCGGCGGGGCGTTCGGCAGCCCGGCCGGTGAGGGGGCCTAGGGAGTAAGCGCCTTTGCTGATGTTTACGGATAGTCCGGCAGGGGCTGAGGTATAGAAATCCTCTGTTACAGCGATGGAGCCTAGAATGTCGGCAATGCGCTGGGGGGTGAGGCCGCTCTCCCCTGCTGCTGGTTCCAGATAGTCCAGCAGGGAGGCTCCCAAGAGAACCGGCTCCCCAGCCAGGAGGATGCTGCCCCGCATGGTTTCCGGCAGAGCGGTGGCAGTTTGGTTATCGGGGAGTATCAGGGCATTAAGAATGCCTGCCGACAGCAAGGCTGACTCCAGCCTTTCACGCATTTCTGCCGTTAGATTCGGGCGGTACTCTGTGGCTTCGTAAAAGGGAAGGAAAGGAAGTCCCTGGTCGGCAAGTTCCTGCCGGGCTTTTTGATAGATTTCTTCAAGTTCTGGTTCGGCTTCTTTGGTTTCTTGCAGGGCCTGGAGGTCCTCTTGGGCGGAGGTAAGGTTTTTCTCGGTTTCTTCTTTGTGCAGTCTGGTAAGACCGATGGCGGCATCCAGCTCGCGCTGTTTTTCCCCGGCAGCTTCGCCAAGCTGTTCTTCGATGTCGACCCACTCAATGCCTGCATAAAGCTCACCAAGGCTGGCGGCTAGACGATTTTCCCGGGATTTTTCCAGAGGCAGGACCAGGGCGAAAGTTGTCTTCCATTCATAGAACTCCTTGACCAGCTGTTGGCGGGCAGTTTCCAGTTGTTCCTGCAATTTTTTCAGCTTATGGCGGAGTTCATCCAGGAGTTTGCGCTCCTCACCCAGCGCTATATCTCCTTGCCGGGCTTGCTCCTCCAGCTGCTCATAGGTAAGCAGTTTCTTGTGAAGCTGGCGCAGCTTTTGGTCGTGCTTTTGCCGCTCAGTGCGCCAGAGGGCAAGGTGCTCCTTGGCTGACTGTGAAGCAAAGTCCAGGGTTTCGCTGAATGTGGCGTGGGCCTTGAAATCTGCTTCCTCAGCCAAACTTGCAAGATCATCCAACAAGTCATGGGCCTCTTTTTCCAGTATGCCCAGTTCATGTTCTTCTTTTTTCTGCTGTTCTTCCAGGCTTAGCTCACGCAGGCGCTTTTGGGAGAGGGATTCTTCCTTGCGTTCTTTTTCTGCTTGTTCCCTTTGCAGGGAGGTTTCGGCTTCCTTCTTGGCTTCGGCTGCTTTGTAGGACTCATGCTCCTGCAGGCGTAGCTGTTCTTCTCGCAGAGTCTTTTCCTCCACGGTTAGTTCCTGTTGCTTCGCTTTGGCATCAGCAGCTTTTGCGACGGCTTCTGCCAGTTGCGCCGTTTGCTCTTTCTCTTCCATTATGAGGCGGTCGAGATTGCTCTTGCTTTCCTCTGCGGCCAAAGCACGCTCTGCCAGGACGGCCCGATTGTAATTGGTATAGGCCTGACAGATCTGGCTGAAAGCTCCCTGTTCACGTTTAAGCTGTTCGATAGCCAGACGGGTCTTTTCCATATTTTCCAGGGTTTCTGCCAGGGGGCGCAGGTCCTCGTCTGAAAGGGTGGGCAATGAGGCTTCCAGTATTTCGTATATGACGCTGGGCTTGAAATCACGGGAGAGTTTGGGACTGCGGAGCTGTATAAGCAGTTTCATCAGTTCCTCATATTTGTCAATATCTTCGTAGCCAAAGATATGTTGGTTAACCATGGTCATGTATTCGCGCTGTTCAGTGGTGACCCGTCCGTCTGTGCCGATGGCGTTTTCCAGCTCCCGTCTGGTGAGGGGGATTTTCTGTTCTTTGCCTGTTTCGGGATTTTTTGACAGGCGGTAAAGGGAAATGTCCTTGCCAATGCGGCGGCCGTTATGCAGGATAAATCCCCAGAAATCCACCTTGGAAGAGCCGCGGCGGGCGTGGAGGCCGATGCCGGTTGTAATGTATTGGCTGCTGTTCTTTCGCTTATATTCCAGATAAAGATAGCCCGTCCGTTCATCATAGTCGCTGATTTCCTTTTCACCCAGCAGGTAGTCATCCATGGTGCGGGATTTGGAGCCGAAGCTGTCCAGGCGGTCAGCTCGCTTTACACCGTCCAGCAGCACTGTCACCAGGCTCTGCATGGTGACAGATTTGCCGGAGCCGTTGCTGCCCCGCAACAGCAGCCTGCCTCCGGAGAAATAGAATTCTGCTTCGTCATAGTACCAGTAATTTAGAATGCCGGCCCGGTAGGCCTCCCATCTGTTCTCATTCATGCGTTTTCTCCCTTGTTTTCTGTCTTGTAGTCATTGGGGTATGTGCCAGCGTTCCTGTAAAGGGCCGGCAGCAGGGCAATAAGTCCGTCGTGCTCTGCTCTGGCCATACCCCAGGCCTGCATTTCATCCAGTACTGTATCGGCTAGTTTTTCCAGCTTCATTTCCCGGTATTCTTTGGTCCAGCCGCTGCCAACCGCATTCCTGAGTTTTTTTAGGCAGGATTCCCACTCGTTGCGGCTCAACTGGCCGGGCCGACTCTTTTCACTTTCCCTCAAATAATGGGAAAGATGCAGGATAATGTCATGCAGCCCTTTGAATCTGATAGGGAATACATCCCCAAACCAGGCATTCTGCGCATAGGACACGGTCATGACGGCATTACGGTAAAGCTCCAGATGCAGGTCCAGCCAGTCTTCCAGATTGTCTGCCAATCTGTTTCGCTGGTTTCTTAGATAGGCAAAATCAAGCTCCGCTTCCTCTGTACAGTAGTAGACAGGGGAAAGAAAAAGTTCACGGTGGATGCGCTGCCGGCGGCGTCTCTGGGTGCGAGCTTCTTCCGTGGCTTCGGCCCGGAAATCTGCCCGTTCCAATTCCTCAATGGAGCCGTATTCCATGAGTTCCTTGGGAAAAGTTCGCAGGAAATATCGGGAAAGGCTGGTGACTTCATAGAGAGCTTCGCCTGACATGACTCCATCCTTGTAGCCCGTGAGAAAGGTATCGCTTTCATCGTCCACAATCTTTAGCAAACCTTCTTCTGAAAGCAGGTCAATTACTCTTATTAAGGCCTTGCGCCAACTGTAATTCTCCCATTCCAATTTGGAAGTGGCGGTTTCCTCCGGGTAGTAAGAGGGAAGGGCCTCTACTAAATCACCAAGGAGAAACTGTCCTCCTGTTTCATACTCTTCCAGAAAGGCCATGACACAGCAAAGAAGGGCATAGTCTTCCCGGGACTGCATATTGGTAAGACCCATAAAGGCACGGGCCTTGCCGGGGATTTTTTCTAGTTTGTAGAATTGTGCCGTTACCAGTAGTGGCCAGCCGCAGTTGTCTCTGAAAAATTGCCGCAGGGGCTTTTCGTATCGGCGCACCAGGAGATAATCCGCTGGGGAGTCCTTTCGGGTCACCCAGCGGTTTTCCATGAGGATTTGGGCGGCGTGTCTTAAGTCTTCTTTTTCTTCTGTATTCATGTTATTTCCTTTCCGATAATCGGAATTTCATGGGAGGCATGGTAAAATCTCCATCTTCACAATGCAGTACAATACGGCGGCTTTCCTGGCGGTCATATAGAAGCTCGGCCGTAAGCCCCAATTCCGTGCGGATGGGATTGCGTTGAAGGGCTTTGGCTACCCAGCCCAGGAGCATTTGTCTGGCCTCGCGGCTGAGAACAGGCAGAGCCTCAAAGTCAATGAACCCATCGGATGCCAGGTCTTTCATGAGGTCAGCCAGCTGCTTCTTTTTTTCCAGATAGGCTCTCCTGGCCTCCTCTTTCGCTGCGGTATTTTCTCTGATGGGGGTCTGTCGCTGCCTTTCCTTGTATGTGTTGACCCTGGGCTTCAGCAGTATTTCCGTAGGCAATTCTTCTTCAATATAGCTGTCCATGTCCTCTGTTTCACGGCTTTCGGCGTAAAAATGACGCCCTCCCTTGGGGCCGAAGACCATGGCGGAGAGACGATGGGCTTCTTCAGTGGTGTCAAGGCAGGCAAACAGTCCTGCCAGATGAAGGTATTCAGCTTTGCGGCTGCGAAAGGCTTGATGCTGTTCAGCCAGACGCTGGGCAAATTTTGTAATGCGGCGGATGGTGTCCAAGGTTTCTCTGGACAGGGCAGAAAGCTCGCTATCCCGATAGGCGGTGCCCAGGAACCATTCGCGCATGACTTGAAAACTTTCTCGGAAATCTTCTACGTAAGCTTCGCGGCTTTTTTCTTCTCCAAAGAGGGGGCGGGAGAGACGGTAGTCTGCCAACCTGGTGAAAAGAGCGTTTTCATTTTCGTTGTTGCTGCTATTGAAGAGGTTTTCCATACGGCGGGAAGCGCGCTGGAGGCCCAGAACGAAAGTTTGCAGGTATTGGGTAAATCTGTCCTTGTAGACAATAAAGGCCACCGTCTGCATGCGCTCCTCTACCTTGGCACTCTTCAGGTGGGCCAAATAGTCGGAGGCATTTTGTACCATAGTGTGGAAATAATGTTCTAAATCCAGCCAGGTCTGATTAAGTACGTCGTCTGTCAAAGGCATCTTAGGAGTGAGGAAATCTCCCAGGTAAAGGAGAATGCGGTCAAATTGGGTGGTTTCCAAGGAGCCGCTAAATTCTTCGCCCATAGTTTTCAGCTTTTCTACCACACGCTCGATTTCTACTGTGTAGGGAGTGCACTGGTAGCGAAATCGCTTCTTCTTGAAGTCAGCAATGGTTTTGGCGCGTCCTGTTTCCTGATGGGGAACCAGATTTTGCCAGGCAACCAGGGCAGCCAGGTCCTGCTCCAGTTGCTCAAAGGTATAGCTTTCGAAGTGGGCGTCCTTTTTTAGTTCATGAAAGATATCTTCTGGATAGACAAAGGTTTGCATGTGTTCATGACGTTTGAAACAGAAGCGTAAAATAGCTCTGTATCGCCAGGTATTATCAGTATTAAGGTAATTGACTTCTGTAATGCGTCGAAAATCCAAGTCGGTCATGGGAAAATCCTTTCGGCATCTTTTGTCTGTATTCGTGTGATAAGAAAATTTTATCACACGCCTATAGGGGGGACAAGGGCGTGAAAAGGCGAGGAAAGAGAGATTTTTCTTCTTGACATTGAAAGGGAGGATGACGTATACTGCCAGTATAATAGTTAGCAAACTAACTAATATTGCGAGTGAGGGAGTGAACAGCTTGAAGCGGGAAATGATACCTTCCTGGGAGGACCTTCAGAAGCACAAGGACAGCATCCCCGAAATCAACCCGGCGGCGGTCATTGCCATGCTGCGCATCAAGCAGGCGGCAGAGGAAATACAGCAGGGTGTGCTTGATGTGTTGCAGAGCGAGTACCATCTGTCCGAAGGCAAATTCTGTGCGCTGGTGGTGCTCCATCAGCATCAGGCAGGCATTGCCCCTTCGGTGCTGGCTGAAAAGGTGGGGGTCACCAGGGCTACCGTCAGCTCCATGCTCCAAAGGCTGGAGCGGGACGGGCTGGTAACGTTGAAAGCGGACAAAGAGGATGCCCGCAGCAAAAAGGTGAAGCTCACCAAAAAGGGCAATGCCTTTATGCAGGAGGTGCTGCCGCCCCATTACCTGCGAGTCACCAAGCTGATGGAAAAACTCAGCGAGGAGGAGCAGCGGGAGGTCATAGCGCTCCTGCATAAGCTGACAGAGGATGGATAAGCAAGCCCCTCATAAGGGGATTTTCATAGAGAGATAGTTAGTTTACATACTAATTTTGGAGGATAAGAGTATGAATAGCAATGAAAAAGCCAAGCGGGTGGGGATAGTCTTTATTGCCCTGCTTATCATAGGGGGCATTGCCCTCATGTATACGGGCAATGATGCCATTGTCCAGGGTGCCAGCAAGAAGGAGGGCATCCTCACCGCCGAGCAGGTGAAGATGTCCTTCGACTCCGTCAGCGGCCGCCTGATCAAAGAGGCCGTGAAGGAAGGGGACATGGTGAAGAAGGGCGATGTCATCATGGAGCTTGACTCCACCGACACTGACCTGGCCATCGAGAAGGTCAAAGCCCAGATTGCCCAGATGGAGGCCCAGATTAATTCCACCTCCGGCACCATGGGGATAAATTTCAACAAGGCCGCTACGGACGAGACCCAGAGCTTCCGCCAAATTGACCAGCAGAGGGCGGCGGTGTCCAGCGCCCAGGCTACCCTGAAAAACGCCCAGATCAATTACAACCGCACCGCAGCCCTGGTAGAGGCAGGGGCGGTGGCGCGTTCCCAGCTGGACGATGCCACCATGAACCTTTCCGTGGCAGAAGAAGCGGTGAGGGCCCAGCAGCAGGCTTTGCAGAATCTCTTGGGAGGCGCCTCGGACAATGGCAACACAGACAGCCTGAATCTCCCCACCATTGCCAACGAGCGTGATGCCGCCTCCAACATGGCCAATGATGTGGAAGCCCTGCGCCAGCAGAAGGCCCAGCTGGAAGTACAGCTCAAAGA
>CAJOIN010000021.1:14154-15207 GCA_905234515.1 uncultured Selenomonas sp. | reverse complement strand
GTTATCAGAAGAACGGCTACCAACTTATCCTTACCAGCCACTACATCCCCGAAGGCCAGGAAGCTGTAGCAGAAAAGCTCCAATATCTTCAGACGGTCAAGGAACTGGCACTATCCAGCAAGGACAAAGCAGATTTTATACAGCAGGTGACCAATGCATTCCCCAGCTATGAGGGCACCAATTATCTGGAAATGAGTGCAGGGCTGCTGTTTAAAAAATAAATCTATCGTTCACTATTACACTTCATTCTTAGGAGGAAATCAAAATGGCAAACTTCAACAAACTTAGTGTGGCAAGCGATGCAAGAACTGAGCTGCATAACAAATTGAATCTTACAGGGGCAGAGATCAGCGTCAACAACCTGCCCGCTGGAGCCGGTGTTCCCTTTGTGCACTACCACAAGAAAAATGAGGAAATCTACTTCGTTATCTCAGGCAAAGGTCAGGCCGTCATTGACGGCGAGACTGTAGAGCTGGCTGCTGGTGACTGGCTGCGTGTCGCTCCCATAGCCCGTCGTCAGTTCTCCGCCGCCAAGGACGAAGGCATCAGCTTCATCTGCATCCAGGTACGGGAAAACTCCCTGGAGGAATACACCGCAGACGATGCTGTAGTAGAACAGTAAAAACCCCTGTCGTGCGAAACGGCAAAGACTCCACCTTGGGCTATGCGCCGGATATTTGGAAGGGCTGGCAATAATGGCCCTGGGCCAAGGTTGCAAAGTTTATCGCGCTATAAAAAAATCCGTCCCTCAAGAATAAATGCAATTCTCAAGGAACGGATTTTTTTGTTTATGCAGTTTGATAGATTAAAAACTTTCCACCCAGTTTTTAAGTTCAGCAACCGAAGGAGTCCCGTTCAGCAGCTTGCCTTCCTTGATGACCGCGGTCTCTGACACGCTGCCCTTCAGCCCTTCCACGGCCTTGCCAAAGCCGCTGCCGCCGGAGGTGGCGAAAAGAATGATGGTCTTGCCGGAAAAATCGTAGCTTTCCAGGAAGGTGTTGATGATGGTGGGCGCCACGTACCACCAGATGGGAAACCCCAGGAATATCACAT
>CAJOIN010000021.1:0-14147 GCA_905234515.1 uncultured Selenomonas sp. | reverse complement strand
CCTGCCGCAAGCTTGGGACGGGAGCTCCTGTCATTCATCTCCACCGAGCTGCGGGAGGTTTTGTCATTCCAGTTGAGGTCCGCCTTGGAGTAGGGCACCTCTGGCTTGATTTCAAAAAGGTCAGCCCCGGCTGCTTCCGCAAGGGTCTTGGCTGCCTTGGCCGTCACGCCGCTGGCGGAAAAATATGCTACTAATTTCTTGCTCATTGAGTTTTCCTCCCTCTGTACGCATAGTCAAATAAAAATCCTATCACCACATAAAGCCCCAGAAGCCCCATCAGCAACAGCGCATATATTTCTCCCGGCTGATTGGTAGCTTCCGTGGCGAAGATGTGCTTCATCAGCAGCCTGTCGCCCACCCTGTTCAGGAATGAGCCGTAAATGCCCAGGGCTGCCACCGAAAGCCCCAGTACTGCCGCTGCTATCCGGCTGGTATTTGGAGCCAGTGACAACGGCACAAGCTTCTTCCACTGTGCCAGCCACCCCCGCCAGTGCAGGCCCCAGTGGAGGCCGCATAGGATCAGCAGGGCATAGGGCAGGGACACATGGTACTGGTGAATGGCAATGCTCCGCTGGATTTCCAGCGGCATGATGTCTTTCAGCAGATAGTTGGAAATGCCCAGCCCTGCCATGACCGCAACCAGCATCAGAACTATCAGCAAGATGCTGATGACGGTGCCCAAGGCCCGCAGGAAATCCCATCTGCCCCTGCCCAGGCTCTTGAACCATTGCCTGTTCTGATAGACATGCACCACGGCCAGTACCAGACAGGCTATGCCCAGGACTTCATGCAAAAGCTTCGGAATATAGTGGAAGCTCATAACCAGCAAAAGCAGCAACGGCAAAAGTGCCGTTACCGCCATGCGAAAAGTAATCCGCCCTTTCATCATCAGAAGCCCAGGCCGTCAAACCAGCCCTTGATTTCCCCTGCACCTGCAGAGGGGCTGAACAGCCTGCCCGGCTTCCAGTTGGCCTGCCCCTTGGTGATCTTCTGCAGATAGTCGGCGCTGGAGCCTATATCGCTGCCGCCGGAGGTGCAGATGGCGGTCAGGTTCTTGCCCTTGAAATCATAGCTTTCCACAAAGGTGTCCATGATGCGGGGAGCCTGGGCCCACCAGATGGGATAGGCCAGCACGATGGTGTCGTAATCTGCCACGGGGGCATGCAAATCTGCCAGCTTGGGACGGGCACTGTCGTTTTTCTGCTCCACAGTGGCCCGGGTTGTTTCATCATTGTAGTTCAGGTCCTGGCTGGTATAGGGCTGTTCCGGGCGAATCTCATAGAGGTCAGCCCCCAGCGCCTGGGCCGCATTTTCCGCCAGGGCCTTGGTATTGCCCGTGGCTGAGAAATATGCCACCAGAATCTTCCCCTTGCCGGCAGCCGCGGGTTTAGCCGGGGTTTCCGCTTTCTGCACCGGCGCAGGCGCAGCCTTTTCCTCCGCCTTGCCCGTATCAGAGCCGCAGCCCAGCAGCCCCAGGACCATCAAAAGGCTCAGACACAAAAGCCATACTTTTTTCATTGTCGTACTCCTTCCCTTTTAGAGACTTGCCCCGATTTTATAGGCAATATCGGCAAACTCGGATTTTTCCACCAGAGAACGCGCCCCACAGCCGGTGGCCAGCACCTGGCCCACATCATGCCATTCCATATAGCGCACCAAGGTTTCATAGTGGTTTGCCAGGGCCTCCATGGTCCAGTCGGCGCTGTTGTAGGCCGTGGCCAGCATGATGGACTTCTTGCCATGAAGCCTGCCTGTGCGGGAATAGAACCTGTCCACAATGGTCTTGAGCTGGGCCGACATGCCGAAATAGTACAGAGGCGTCACCAGCACTATCAGGTCGGCTTCCAACATCTTGGGCATCAGGCTGGTTTCGATGGCATCGCTGAAGATGCAGGGACCGTCCATGCCGCATTTGTCACAGCCCCGGCAGGGGTGGGTGTCCTCATTGGCAGCATCGAAGGTAAAGACCTCATGCCCGGCACTCTGAGCCCCTGCCGTGAATCTGTCCGCCAGATAGATAGAGGTGGATTCATTCTTCGGATGGGGACTGCTGTTTATGACCACAATCTTCATGTTCTTTCCTCCCGATACGCTGCCCTTCTCCGGCACCGCATTTGCTTTCGTTCCCTCTCCTCCCAGGCCGCTGAGGCCGCACCCTGCCAAAAACAGGGTCATGGCCCCCATGCCCGTGACCTTCAGGAATTCCCGCCTGTTCATACACATCACACTCGCTAAGTTTGTATCTTTCTGCCTGTCTATGTACACTCTAGCACTTGAAGTGAACTCTAAGTCAAGAAAAAAATCACTGTCACTTGCCCACAAATTCAGCAAAGTTCTCTGCTATTTTCCCTGCAGTAAAGGAACGCACCTCATAGTCAGCAAAGCCATCTGCATAGTACACATCTTCCTGCAGGATCTTCTCCACTGCCTCTTTTGACTCGACTGAGGAAATCATGATGCCTGCCATCTTCTGGTCAGTATAGGGCCCGACCAAAATGAAATTCCCTGCCTCAAAGTGCCTGGTGAACCATTCCACATGCTTTTTGAACATTTCTTCCCCCTGCCCTGCAGGAATCTTTTCTGCCTTGAGTGTCTGATTGATGATATACATAGCCTTCTCCTTCTGCAACTCAATTCACGTCTAAATTCTTGCCCATCTCATAGGCTTCCTGCATGGCAGCAGATTCCTTCACGCTGCCCGGAGCAAGTGCTCCCTTGCCCAGGATATGCCCCCCATAGCGGTTGTTCACCCCGCCGTGCATATTGAAGCATTCCACATATTTTTGGAAATCCTGCAGCATATTGTCAAAGAGTTTTTCCTCCGGCACTCCTCCAGCGGTGATAAGATAAAAGGTCTTATCCCTGGCAATGGTCATCAGTGGGTACAGTCTGTCTATGCCCCGCTTCATAAGGCTGGTCCAGGAAAAGAAATACATAGGGGAAGCAAAGACCAGCACATCAGCCTCACCAGCTTTTTCCAGCACTGCCGTCATATCGTCCTTCTGGACACACTTGCCCGGATTCTTCCAGCAGGTCATGCAGCCCAGGCAGTCGCCGAATTTCATGTCCCCCAACTCTACCATCTCAACTTCATGCCCGGCTTCCTCCGCACCACGGACAAATTCCTTTGCCAAAAGCCCAGTGTTGCCGTTCTTCCGCTTGCTGCCATGCATTACCAATACTTTCATGTGCTCTCCTCCGCCTTGCTATTTCAAATATGTCTTGCTCATAAATGAGGTATTCATCTCACTCCCAAACCATTCTTTTACGACTTTTTACCAGCATTCTTTGCCGCCTCAAGACGCTGTTTTTTCCTTTCGTGATAAAGTTCATGACGCTTCCGCCCTGCCTCGAAGGCAGCTTTGGCTTCTCCTGTTTCAAGTTTGAGAGGCGGCACGGCCATGGGACGTCCGTTGCGGTCCAAGGCCACCATGGTAAAATACGCCGATAGAGCATGCTGAGGCCCCTGCTCTGCCTCCAGCACCTCCACCTCTACATTCACCGCCACTTCCATGGAAGTGTGGCCCACATAGATAACCTCAGCAGTACAGGTCACAAGGTCACCTATCAAAATAGGGGTATGAAATTCCAACTCATCCACTCTGGCAGTCACCACATTGGAACGGCTGTATTTCCGGGCAGCAGCATAAGCCGTGGAATCCATCATCTTCATCAGCTCTCCGCCATGCACGTTGCCGTTGGGGTTTGTCTGGTTCGGCATCATGACTTCGCTTAAATAGATTTTTTCTGACATAACTTTCTCCTCAATCAGTTATATTGCAGGCAATGAATCTGTTCAATCCATGTGTCTCCTGACGAAGTCCCGGATTTCCTCAAAGGAATTCACACTGTCCTGCAGTTCTGGCAGGAGCAGGGCAAAGTCATGAGACATGGCAGGATAAACTGTCAAGGTCACGTCCACACCTGCTTCAGCTGCCTTCTTGGCCAGAGCTATATTCTCATCCAGGAAAAGCTCATAGCCGCCAGTCTGAATCAGCATCGGCGGCAGCCCTGCAAGGTCAGCATGCACGGGGGAAACGCGCTGGTCTTTCGCCTTGTAGCCCTTGCTATAGGCAGGTTTGGACACGGCCTTGTACATGAAAGGATTGTTCGTCCCCAGGATTAAATCCTTATCAGCATTGTACTTGCGGGAAGGCAGGTTTGTTTCCATAGTTGTCCAGGGCGAAGCCAGCAGCAGCATGGCAGGCTGGGGCAGATTGTTGGCTTTCAGATAGAGAGACAGGGAGATAGCCAGATGCCCTCCTGCCGAATCACCAGTGACAATAATCGATTCAGCCTCCTTGCCCTTTGCCAACAGATCCTTGTATACTTTCACAGCATCCTCAAGGGCTGCAGGGTAGGTGTTCTGAGGGGCCAGACGGTAATCCACCATATACATTTCCCCGGCCTCAGAAAGCACGCCCTGTATTTCTGCCAGTTTACGATGATTGTCGCTCTGCCCCAGGACATAGCCGCCACCGTGAAGCTGCAGAACCACACGCTCATTCTTCAGCGCAGGATTCACCAGTTTCTCGACCTTTACGCCGTCAACTTCGTATTTCTCATAAGTCCAGCCGTCTGGCGCTTCGTATGGCGCAGCCTTCCCCGTGGCATGTTTCAGCCCTTCCATCATAGCCGCTACATGGGCCTGCTTCGCAGCACCATCCAGCTTCAAGCCGCTTTCCGGCAGAGACCAGGCCGGTGCCGCCCAGACAGGCAGACTGCCCCAAACCAGGCTTATTCCCAACATGCCGACGGCTAAGATTTTCTTTGCGCTGCCTCTCATACCAATACGCCCCTTTCTTAACCAATAACTCCTATGTCAGTCCATCTTCTTTTCCCATTCACGAATAGTGGAAACATTGGCTTTGTCAGCCAGCTCTTCCAGACGGTATATTTCCTCTGCTGTTAGGGTGACACCTGCAGCCTTGGCTGCATCTTCCACGTGACGCACCTTGGTTACGCCGATAATGGGCAGCACTCCCTTGGAGATTGCCCAGGCCGTACCCACCTGTGCCACGCTGAGGCCGTGGACTTCGCCAATCTTTGCCATCTCCGCCGTAAGTTCTTCCAGCTGTGCCAGAATGGGGTTATAACTCCTGGCCCGGTCCGAACCTTCCGGGAAGGGATTTTTTGTATCGTACTTGCCGGAAAGCGCCCCCTGTTCCAACACCATATAGGCAAAGAACTTGATATCATTTTCCTTGCAATATGCCAGAATTCCTGCCCGCTCTGAGGAACGATTGAGCAGACTGAAATGATTCTGCACAGCTGAAACCCTGAAGCCCTCTGCCTGCAGGATTTCATTGGCCCGCTTGATCTGAGACAGGTCATGATTGGATACGCCGACCTGCTTAACCTTACCAGCTTTCAGCAAGGGAATCAGCTCCGGCGTCCACTTCTCCACATCCATGGGATTGTGGATCCAGTAAATGTCAATCACATCAATGCCCAGGCGCTGGCAGCTTGCCTCTGCCATCTTGGCCATGGAATCCTCATACATGCCGGCAATCTGCGGCGTGAACTTGGTGGAAATGATTACCTCCTCAGCCTTGACCTGCCGCACAAAGCTGCCCAGAATATCCTCGGAGGCCCCCATGCCGTAAACCGTGGCCGTATCCCAAAGGTTCAGCCCAGCCTGCATGGCTGCGTCAAAAATCGGCTGCAAATCTTCCTTTTCCAAATGATTGCCAAAAACCTGGTCGCCACCGACTGCGCCAGAACCCCAGGACCAGGCACCCAAAGCTAATTTCGGCATGATTTTCTCACTCATAGAAATGCTCCTCTCATTCTTATCAAAACAATAGATGACATTGTGTCAGTATTTTAAGCAAAAAAATATATACTTTCGTTAAATCAGCTTTTGCGGATTCTGGCAATATACTTGCTCCAGCCACTCCCGCTTGGCCAGTTCCTGGTCTAGTGCTCCTTTCTTCCCCAGCAAAACTTTGGCAGGTACATAGGGATAATCGCTGCCATACAGGATATGCTCTTTATCAGTAATCCTCAGCAGCATATCCAAAGCATCTGGCATGGGGTCACCGGCCAGGTCGAAGTAAAGTTTCTGCATGCTCCTTTCCATATCCACCGGCTCCATCATCTTCATACTGGAAAGCATGGCGAACATGGCACTGGCACGCTGCTTCATATATGGCAGGAAAGAGCCGCAATGGGGCACCACCAGTTTGATACGTGGATAACGCTCCAGCATGCCGCTGGCCAAAAGATTCAGCATGGCCCTGGTGGTATCAGCAGGATATTCAAAGAGCGCCATGACCCTGCCTGTCACCGTACCCTGACGGGGAACCTGGGGCGCCGGGCTGGGGTGGACAATGACCAGGGCCTTCCGGCGGTCAAGCTCGGCAAAGATTTTCTCCCAACGCTCATCCCCCAGATAGATGCCTCTGGCATTGCTGGGGATTTTCACTCCCAGTGCCCCTAATTCATCCATGGCATAGGCTATTTCCTGCCAGGAACCTTCAATGCTGGGAAAAGGCAGGGCCGCCACAAAACCGAATTTGTCGGGGTATTTCTGGCATAGAGCCGCTGTTTCCTCATTTATCTTCCTGGCCACTCGGCAGGTCAGCCTTTCATCCCCATTATAAATATGTGGGGTAGCCAGGGACAGCACCGTGTAGTCAATCCCCGCCTCTGTCATGAAGGCCAGATGCGCTTCCTCCGACCACTGGGGCACGGGATAGCCCTCTTCTACTGCTGCATCTATGCCCAGTTCCTTCAGGCCCTCTATATAGCTGGGCAGCATGGCATGGGCGTGGATATCTATCTTGCGCCCATGAGGCAATTTCACTTCCCTGGGAGAAGCAGATATTGTTTCCATCAGGCCGCCAGCTCCCATAAGGGCCAACACTCCCAAAGCACCCGTTTTCAAAAAGTCACGCCTGTTCAATGCTTTTCCACCTCCAAGAGTTTGCGCAGGCAGTTATAACTTATCTCATAGATAGAGTAATATTTGAACCCCACCTCTGCCTCTTCCATAGCCTGCCGCTGCTTGTCAGTCACCACTACATAGGGATAAATGCCATACATGAAGGGGAAATAGGCGTAGAGGAAGCTGACTTTTTCCTCCTCGCTCATTTCCGGGCAGAACTTGTCCAGACAGCGGCGCACCGCCTTGATGGAAGCGCCGTAAGCCCTTTTGAATTCCACCAGATTCTCATGGCGGCTGTTTTCCTCCATGTCGAAGTGATTCATAGACAAAAGCTTCAGGAGCCGCTGGCGCTTTTCCAGGGAACGGGCCAGGGCATCAGCCAATCTCTCACGGCTCAGGCTCTCATGCTCTGCCATCAGCCGCTCCAAATCCTCCACCCACAGCTCATACTCCCTCTGCATCAGCGCCAGGAAGATTTCCTCCTTGGTGTTGAAGTAATTGTAGATGGCTGTGCGGTTGAAGGTGGTGACCTTCCCTACTTCCTTCAGGGTGATATCCTTGAAACTCATGGTCTCATAAAGCTTGGCGCAGGCATCGATAATGCTCTCCCGCCTCGCCAGCATTTCCTCTTCCGAAATCTTGGGCATCTGGCTGCTTTTCCTCCCTTATATAAAATGACACCGTATAACTTTTATTGCTGTATGTAGTATAAATCTAAAATGACACGATGTCAATATATCTTTATAAAAAATTCACCCTGCCAACCTGAAGGCAGGGTGCTTATTTTCTTAGGGCAGGATATCGCAGCCTCATTCACTCTGCCATAAGTGTGACCGATACTTCATCATGGCTTAATAAAGCTGTTATTTCCTGTTGAGACAGTTCAATATGCCCCAGCCGCGTATAGGACCAGGAATTGGAACCATAAAAAATGACCAGCTTGTTCCCCGCATAAAGGACAATATCACCGTAGTGAGTGGTCATCTGCTCATCTGCGCTGTCAATACTTTGGCCGATAGAACCAACCTGCTCAAAGCCTCCATAGGGCGACAACTTTATGGTCAAAGGCAGGAGTTTATGTAACGCCGCAGTGGAGGAATTATGTTCCCAGGTGACGGGAACGACGGTATTATCAATTGTCAGTTTCATCGCTTGCTCCTTCCCGGGGGCTGACGAGGGGGCATTTTCCTGTTGGGCATTGACCTGTGCCTTGCTGCCTGTATCTGCAACAGCATCCTGTGCGCCTGTGCAGCCTGACAGCAATAACAGCACCGACAGGATAACCCAGCCCATTATCTTCCTTTTTGGCATACACCGTCACTTCCTTCTAAAAATACAGATGCAGGACAATATTTTACAGGCTTCAGATATTCTTGCCAGCCTGCCGGGCTTTTTCCAGGGCAGCATTTCCGGCAATATCGCCAATATTTGTCACGCCGCCACAGAAAATCGTCTCTTTGAGTTCGGCCTTATCAAAGCAATCCACCCAGCCCTGCACACCGACACGGGTTCCTGCCACCGTACTTTCCTCATCCTCTGCCGCCACAGCCAGCAGGTAAACCTCGCGGAAGCGGTAGTCCGAAGGGAACAGCGGATTTGCCCTGTCCAACAGTGTCTTTAACTGGCCACACATACCATAGTAATAGACTGGCGTGGCCAAAGCCACCACATCTGCCTGACCGATTTTGGCCGTTATTTCGTTGGCATCGTCCTTGATCACACACTGCATGGTCTTCTGGCAGGCAAGGCATCCTTTGCAGAAGTTTATGGTCTTATCCCGCAGGGAAACCTGCTCCACCTCATGGCCTGCTTCTCTGGCACCTTCGGCAAAGGCTGTGGCCAATGCCTCTGAATTACTGTTCTTTCTTAAGCTCGTAGATATGATGATTACTTTCTTGCTCATGTTCTCTCCTCCATACACATTATCCTGCTTTACTCTAACACTTAGAATGTGCTCAAAGTCAAGCGCCGTTTACAAATCCCGCCCTGCAATATTGTGCAAATTCGCAGGGCGGGATCTGTGGTATTACTTCAGGTTTTTATCAAAGAAAGCAAACAGCTTGTCAAAGGGAATCTTGTCCATCTGGTCATAAAGGTCTACATGGGTAGCACCGGGAACGACGATTTCTTCCTTCTCCCCTTTGATGGCGGCATAAACATTGTCGGAGAAATACTTGGAATGCGCCTTGTCCCCGGTAATCAGCATGACCGGCGTCTTGCCCAACTCATCAATATTGCTCATAAGCTTGAAGTCAAAGAAGCCATACGGGGTTACCGAATCCCAGGCCAGCTTATTGGAGTTGATGGCGCGCGGATGGAAGGCGCGGCCTACATAGTAGCCGAAGAAATCCTTGATGACAGGACTGGCATCCGCAGGCAGTTTATCCGGGAACATAGTATCGAAGGTCTCCACATTACCATTAGCATCCACCCCCAGCTCATGGGCTCCGCGGATGGCTTTGCCGGTCTTGGCTTCTTCATCACGCATCTTGGCCAGATGCTGTTTCACGAGTTCCCGCTGCTCCGGCGTGTAGTAAGCACCATTATAATGGTCACTGATGCTTTCACTCATATCATACATTGCCGAAGTTGCCACCGCCTTGATGCGGCTGTCACTGCCAGCGGCAGTGATGGCCATGCCAGACAAACCGCAGATGCCTATGGCCCCCACCTGATCCGGGTTCACGAATTTCAAGTTGGAAACGAAATCCACGGCGGCATGATAGTCTTCCGTGAAGATTTCCGGGGAGCCCATATTGCGGCGGCTGCCACTGCTCTCACCTGTGGTGGAAGGATCAAAGGCTACGGCCACATAACCATGCTTGGCAAATTCCTGTGCATAAAGACCGGAGGACTGTTCCTTTACTGCGCCGAAGGGTCCCGTAATTACAACTGCTTTATACTTCTTGTTGGCATCAAAATCCCTGGGCAGATACATGTGACCGGCAACTTCGAAGCCAAAGCGGTTTTCAAATTTAACATTCTTGGCTTCAATGGACTTGTCAATCTCGAATACACGGGTATCATTGTCCAGTTCGCTGATGGATGAGCGCTGCATCTGGGAAGCTGCCGCCAGAGCTTTAGCCGGAGTTGCCGCCATCGTCACATTGCTGCCCATGATGCCAAAAGACATTACGCCTGCCATCAGGGCTGCCAAAACCATCTTTTTGTTCTTGCCAATTTTCTTCATCATTTTCATTCTCCTTACTTTGTACACAATTTATATCTTAAAATCAAACCGGCTCGTTTGCAGGGATCAGCGCCGGATTCATGCTGCCCTTATGGCACTGACTCCAGAATATAATCCCAGCGGCAACAATGAATACCAATCCGCCACAAACAACATACTCTGTTCCCCAGGCTTCAATGAACATGCCGCTTATCGCTGTTCCCGCCATACAGCCCAGATTAGCCGCCGTAAGAAAGAGGCCATTGGCAAAATCCGGTGCCTCCGATGCGGCATGGGATAGCCAATATTGGTTTATATTGGCATTGATGCCTGCCAGCAGTCCCCAGAAAACTGTAAGGACCGCCACCAGGGGGAAGGCATTTCCTCCCAAGAGAAACAGCAGATACACAGCCCCAAGGAAAAAGGGGAAGATTTTCACTGTGCCTATGGGGCGGCTAGAGAGAAGATTTCCTGCGATCATACTGCCAAAGATGTTGCAAAGGCCGTAAACAAAGAGCAGCAAACTTACCAAGGTTGGAGACAGCCCCGAAACGCTGGCCAGATACTCCGCCAGGTAGTTGAACACACCGAAGACTGAGCCATTGAGGAAGATGACGGCGAAAATAGAGGCCCAAACCATGGGCTTTTTCAGCACCGCCAGCTGCTCTCCATAAGTAAGCCGCCCCTCTGCCGGCATGGAAGGAACTAGGAACGCCGTTGCCAGCATAACGAGGAATGTCGTTATGGCAAAGAAGGACATTGAGGCCGTCAGCGAAATATTTTCCGCCAGGAAGTTGCTGATAGGGACCCCCACCACCATCCCTGCCGATACGCCAATGTTGATCTTTGCCACTGCCTTGGGCGCATCTTTTGCTCCCGCCAGAGCCGCTGCTACTGTAAAAGCCATGGAGCAGTAAACTGGATGTAAAAATGCCGGCAGCACCCGCACTACCAGAAGAAGGTTAAAATCTTCGGCAAAAACGGAAATCGTATTGCACACCGTGAAGACTCCCAACACCAGCAACATGATATATTTGCGGTTGAAGCGGGAAAATACCAGCGGCATGGTCGGCCCGGCAACTGCTACCCCTAAGGCAAACAAACTAATAAGCAACCCCGCATGGACTATGGTCACGTCATAGCGCTCGGCGATGTAGGGCAAGATTCCGATAAAGCCCATCTCTGTATTAAGGATGCCGAAGACCCCTGTGGCCAAGATAAAAATCAGGAGATTTTTGTTATTCAACATGACTTCTTTCCTGCCTTTCCTGTTGATGGTTTAATGATAACATGGTAGTATATTGATTACAAATACCTATAACAAATACATACTTATGCTTAAAAGTAATTCATTTAACTAACAGCCAACACAGACCAAAGGAGTTGTTTTGCCATGGAACTGCGCGTGCTCAAATACTTCCTTACCGTGGCTCAGGAAGAAAGCTTTTCCCGGGCAGCGGAAAAACTGCATCTTTCCCAGCCAACTTTGTCCCGTCAGCTAAAGGAACTGGAAGATGAATTCGGCAAGCAGCTGCTTATCCGTGAACCCCGGCGCATCCTGCTCACAGATGACGGCCAGCTCTTGCGGCGCAGGGCAGAGGAAATCCTGTCCCTGGTAAAAAAGACCACCGGAGAACTTCTGCACAGTGAGGAAATCAGCGGCGATATACGCATCGGCGCCGGTGAATCCATCCACTTCGCCCTGCTCATGGAAACTGCCCAGAAGCTGCGGCAGCAATATCCCGGCCTGCGCTTTCACATCATCAGCGGTGACGGCGCTGCCACCATGACCCGCCTGGACCGGGGGCTGATTGATTTCGCCTTTGTCTACGGCAGGCTGGACCCGGCCAAATACCATGAAATGACCCTGCCTGTCCGCGACCGCTGGGTGCTGCTCCTGCGCCGTGACGATGAACTTGCCCAAAGGGAAGTCATCCGGGCCGAAGATCTCTGGCAGAAGCCCCTGCTCTTTTCCCGCCAGTCCCTCTCCACCGGCACCCATGGCGACGAGCTGCAAAGCTGGCTGCAGAAGCCTTTGGCAGAGCTGGCAGTAGCTGGTTCTTATACGCTGGCCTACAACGCTTCCCTGATGGTAAAGGAAGGGCTGGGCTATGCCATCACCCTTGATGAACTGCTAAACACCCAGGGCAGCAGCCTCTGCACCCGTCCCCTTGCGCCTCCCATTTTCGCCGTGCCAACTGTAGCCTGGAAAAGAAACCAGATTTTTTCCAAGGCCTCCCAGGCATTCCTGCAGGCCCTGCAGGAAAAATTCAGCCCTGCATAAAAGTACCGCCCTGCACAGCTTTGGCAGGGCGGTTTTTGGTATTCCACAGGGGATTGGGGATTATTTCAAGTTGGCCTTGAAGAAGTCTGCCAGCTTGTCAAAGGGGATTGCATCTTTGTTGTCATAGAGGTCGATATGGCTGGCGCCCGGCACGATTACCAGTTCCTTGTTTTCGCCTTTCAGCTTCTTGAAAGCATCTTCACCGAAGTAACGGGAATGGGCTTTCTCGCCATGAAGCACCAGCACGGCACCCTGAATTTCATCAGCATAGGAGAGAAGCGGCATATTCATGAAAGAAAGTGCCGTAGTCTGATTCCAGCCGCCATTGGAGTTCAGGGAACGGGGATGGTAGCCGCGCTCCGTCTTGTAATAGGTGAAGTAGTCCTTCACAAACCAGGGAGCATCATCCGGCAAAACATCAGGCACGCCGCCGGCATTTTTGTAGAAACCGTTTTTGTAATCCTCAGTGCGCTGGGCATTCAGGGCTTCACGGTTGGCATAGCGTTCCTTCTTCAAGGTCGCTTCGTCCTTATCCTTGTCGAAATAGCCATTGGCCATCACCCGGCTCATATCGTACATGGTGGAAGCCACCGCAGCCTTGATGCGGGTATCATTGGCCGCAGCATTGATAGCCATGCCGCCCCAGCCGCAGATGCCGATAATGCCGATGCGGTCTTTATCCACATTCTCCTGGGTAGAGAGGAAATCCACCGCCGCCGAAAAATCTTCGGTATTGATGTCCGGCGAAGCCACATAGCGGGGCTGGCCGCCGCTTTCCCCGGTAAATGACGGGTCAAAGGCAATGGTGAGATACCCCCGCTCCGCCATTTCCTGTGCATAAAGGCCGGAAGACTGCTCCTTGACAGCACCAAAGGGACCGCTGACAGCCAGAGCCGGAAGCTTACCCTTTGCCCCCTTGGGCACATACATATCAGCCGCCAGCGTAATGCCATAGCGGTTCACGAAGGTCACCTTGCGGTGGTCAACCTTGTCGCTCTTGGGGAAGACCTTGTCCCACTTCTGGGTGAGGTTCAGCTTTTCAGCCTTGATCATCCTGTCGCTTTTGACTTCCGCACTCTGCATGCCTGCCGCTCCTTTATCTGCTGCCTGCCCCACACCGCCGGCCAGGCCAAAGGACATAACCCCCGCCAGCAAAGCGGCCAATACCATCTTATGTTTTTTGCCTGCCAAAAATTTCATAGCCAAATTCCTTTCTCTTGACACGCTGTTATCTTTCTCTTGATGGCTTTATTATAGCGGCTTGGCTTTTATATTACCAATACTTATGTGTAATTCGAACCTATGCTTAAAAGTAATATGGATAGAATATACTATTCCTATAACAATGATATTGCCACGGAAAATATGCTGAAGGTGAAGCCTCTGCGGCTGTGCACATACAATACCCTGCAGTTCAAGGATTACTCCAGGTATGAAGCCGACATGTTCTCCGAAGAAGATAAGCGGGCCTACCGCGAAGCCAATTGGGACGGCCTTTGCGATAGGGCAAAACAAATTGGACGCAAGGTTGTGGCGTAATGGGCATAGCTAAATTCAGTTTGTGCAAAATTTGCACAAACTGCCGATGATGACAAGCACTATGTCAACGACTTTGACAGGTTGATACAGGAAGCTGGGGAGAAATAAATTGATTTCCTCCAATAAGTATCATATAATGATACTTATTGGAGGAAATACTATGATAAGGACAACACAAGACCTGCTTCTGGAATTGTCAGACTATGGGACACCGCAAACCAGAATTCAACGCATGGTGAAAAATGGTTCTTTGATAAAAATACGCA
>CAJOIN010000020.1 GCA_905234515.1 uncultured Selenomonas sp. | reverse complement strand
CTAGCAAAATGGATAGGTGGCCGTGTTGCAAGGTTAAGGATATTGCCGATGTAACAGTTGGACTTGTTATAAAGCCTACAAGATTTTATACAGATGATGCGGATAATGGCATAAAGGCATTTAGGTCCCTTAATGTCCGTGAAATGCGAGTTAATGACAGTGATTGGGTATATTTCTCTAAAGAAGGAAATGAGCAAAACAAAAAATCCCAACTTCAAAAAGGTGATGTTCTGATTGTAAGGTCTGGCTATCCTGGTACATCCTGTGTTGTTACTGATGAATATGTAGGTTGTAATGCTATTGATATAATCATAGCTAGGCCTAATCAGGATAAGGTCAACCCTTATTATCTGTGTGCATTTAACAATTTCCCTCATGGAATGAACCAAATCCAACATGGTACAGGTGGAGCGGCTCAGAAGCATTTTAATGTTGGAGCATACAATGACATGGCAATAGCTGTCCCGCCTTTGAAATTACAAAATGAATTTGTAGAGTTCATGGAGCAAGCCAACAAATCGAAATTTGCCGTTCAGCAAAGTATCGACACCTTGCAGACCTTGAAGGACAAGCTGATGCAAGACTATTTTGGATAGGAGATGAAATTTATGGCTATTAAGTTTATACGAATAAAAAATTTTACAGTTTTTGATGACCTAGCTATAACACCCTCAAGCGGTATAAATATCTTCATTGGTCAGAATGGCACTGGTAAAACTCATTTGCTAAAAGCTATATATGGAGCTTGTGAAGCAAGCAAAGAAAGCAAAAATGTTTCTGTTGAATTTATACGCTGTTTTAAGCAAAATGCATCATTTTTTAACTTTCTCCACGATGCAAACGACAAAAGACGATGTTCTGATATATTTATAGACAGTGAGAATGATATAGAAAACGATACTCGTATGTGTACCGTATCACTTCCAAAAGAAAATGATCAAACAATTTGGGGTGGATATGCCATCCACACTCCCAAAGACATAGCCCTAAACGCCACTTATATCCCCAACAAGGATATGCTAACCCATTCTAAAGGTTTACTAGCGATGAGTGAGAAATATCGTGAATTCCCATTTGATAAGACTCTCACGGATATTATCAGTAAAGCAAATCAGTGGACTGTAAAAGAAACGCCCCCTATCGCAAAATCCATATTGCCTGTACTTGAAACTATCATGAATGGCGAAGTATATGTAGAAAACGAAGAATTCTTTATCAAAAAGAATAACGGTGTTTTAATAAGTTTTGCTGTAGAAGCAGAGGGCATAAAGAAAATAGGTTTACTTTGGCAATTGCTCATGACAGATAACATCACCGAAGATAGCATTTTGCTGTGGGATGAGCCCGAAACAAACCTTAATCCAGAATATTTACCTGTTATCGTTGATTGCTTGCTTAGTCTCGCACGGCATAACGTACAAATTTTCGTCAGCACGCATAATTATATTTTTGCCAAGTATTTTGATGTACGAAGACAAGCAGATGACCATTTAAAATTCCATGCCTTATATAAGGAAAACAATGCCGCAAAATGCGAAACGAAAGATAGTTTCAGTGCTTTAGAGCACAATCAAATTAACCGCACTTTTGACCATCTCCTTGATGAGGTTTACAATTTGGAAACAGAGGAATGACATGGAAAAGATATTTTTTGATGAAAACAAATCGTGGCGGTTCGATTTTTCGTCATCTGTATGGGCAATAGACAAATTACACGAAACTTATTCAGCAGTCAAAGACAGTGTATTATCCGATGTCGATTTTATAGTCGAAAATCAGCATGAATTATTGCTGATTGAGTGTAAGAATGCAAATTTTAAAGGGGTTAATAATCCTAAAGATTTTACACCAATAAAAAAAGACAGCATAAACAAGCTCGCCCGAAAATATTATGACAGCTTGCATTTTATAAACGGTATAGGGAAAACCAATGATATAAAACTAACATATGTTTATGTTGTTGAATCTTACACAGGCAATATTACCGAACGCAAAGGTATACGAAACAGATTAAAGGACCGCCTCCCATTTAAGTTGCAAAGAGATAACAGTTTTAAAAATAAACTTATAACCGATATCAAGGTTTTAAATCTCGATGAATGGAATGACTGTTATCCACAGTTTCCAGCGACACGGCTACAATATAAACTGCGAGATACTTAAACGGAACTAACTATTGGGAATGCTTTTGAGTGAACACACTACCTTACTACAGAGGAAGTGACACCATGTTATCCAACTTCGATTTCGTCTCCCAGGAGCCCGCCTGGGAACGCATAGCTGAACGAGCAAAGAAGGCGGAACAGGGGCTTTCTGTGGCGCCGGAGGTGGCGGTCTGCCATGGAGCTCTCCATCAAGTGGATTTATCAAGCCGAGGGCATGGATATAAGTGACCCCTATAAAGCCGGCAGGGACAGGGAGCTTTTCTCCCTGCTGAAGGACAGGGGCTTTGCTGAGGTAGTTGGGGATACCCGCCTCTTGCACATGCTGGACCAGCTGCGACTGTTCGGCAACAGGGCCGCCCACGGAGGCGGCTCTCCCCTAACCCAGCAGGACGGCGTTTTGGCCCTGCGCATCCTCTTTGAGTTCCTCAGCTGGATGGCCTACTGCTACACCTCCATACAGACAGACTTGGTCTTTGACGAGGACCTGCTCCCCTCCCCAGCCTCTTCCCCTGCCATCAGTCAGCAGGAAATCCAAAAGCAGGCAGAGGATATAGCTAAAAAAGACGCAATACTCACTCAGACGCAGCACGAGCTGGAGGAGAAAAACCGGGAACTGGAGGATATGCGGCGGCAGCAGGAAGCTCTGCAGCAGGAGGTAATCCATCTGCGCAAGGAACGCCAGTCCCAGGGTGGCTTCCACCTCAATCCCATCACAGAGGCGGAGACCCGCAGGCGATATATCGACTACGACCTGGAAGCGGCTGGCTGGGTGCTGGGGGATAACTGCCGGATTGAGGAGGAAGTCTCCGGCATGCCCAATGCCACCCAAACAGGCTTTGCGGATTATGTGCTCTATGGACGTGACGGCAAGCCCCTTGCTATTGTAGAGGCCAAGCGCACCAGCTATGACCCGGAAAAGGGCGCTAAGCAGGCAAAGCTCTATGCAGACAGCTATGAGGAAAAGTGTGGCCGCCGCCCCTTTATCTTTATGACCAACGGCCTGCGCACCCTGTTCCTGGATGAGGCTTCCGGCTATCCCCGACGTGATGTATCCGGCTTCTTTACCCAGGATGATTTGCAGATGCGCATGGACAGGCGCGGGCAGCAGCTGCCCCTCTCCGGGATTGAGCCAAACCATGATATTGCAGGCCGCCCCTATCAGCTTGCAGCCGTGAAGGCCGTGGAAGAAGCTTTCGACCGCAAACGGCGCAAAGCCCTGATCGTGCAAGCCACGGGCACCGGCAAGACACGGGTGGCCATCAGCCTCTCAGATGTGCTTTTTCGCGGTGGCTGGGTGAAGCGCATTCTGTTCCTGGCTGACCGCACTGCCCTGGTGCGTCAGGCCAAGCGCAGCTTCATGGACTTCTTTGGGGGTGAAATCCCCATGGCCAGCCTGATGGACAGCAGAGATGATGCTGCCACGGCCCGTATCATCTTTTCCACCTACCCCACCATGATGAATGCCATAGATACGGCAAAAAATCCCGAAGGGCGCCGCTTCTTCTCCCCGGGTACTTTTGACCTCATCATCATAGATGAGAGCCACCGCAGCATTTATCAGCGGTATCAGGCCATCTTCCGCTATTTCGATGCCATGCTGCTGGGGCTGACCGCCACCCCCAAGAACGAGGTGGACAAGAATACCTACAGAGAGTTCGAGCTGGAGGACGGCAATCCCACCTTTGCCTATCAGTATGACGAAGCGGTGAAGCAGGGCTATCTCTCTCCCTATCAGCAATTCGAGCGCACCACGGAGCTTATGCAGAAAGGACTGCATTACAAAGACCTCAGCGAAGAGGACAAGGAGCACTACGAGGAAGTCTTCGGCCTGTCGGGAGACAACGCCCCGGACGTGCCCGGCGCTGCCTTCAACAAGTACGTGTTCAACCGCCAGACTGTCCAGATGGTCATTCAGGATTTAATGACAATGGGGCAATATGTGGAAGGCGGCGACAAGCTGGGCAAGACCATCATCTTTGCCAAGAACAGGAAACACGCCCGCTTCATCGTGGATATTTTCCACGAAATGTACCCGGAGCTGGGGGATGATTTCATCCAGCAGGTAGACGGCAGCATAGATTACCATGAGCAGATTATCGACGACTTCCGCACCCCCGGCAAGATGCCTCAGATTGCCGTTTCCGTGGATATGCTGGATACGGGCATAGATGTGCCGGAGATACTGAATCTTGTCTTTTTCAAAATGGTTCGCTCCTACAGCAAATTCTGGCAGATGATAGGCCGGGGCACTCGGCGTTGTCCCGACCTTTTCGGCCCCGGGCTGGACAAGGAAGATTTTTACATCTTCGACTACGGCGGGAATTTCGAGTTTTTCAGCCTGCAAGGCAACAAGCTGAAGGAAAGCAAGAACCAGCCCTCTCTGACCGAGCGCATCTTCAATCTGCAGGCCAATCTGTACCTGCTCCTGTACAAGGACAAGGATACTGAGCGTCAGGCCTTTGCCCAAGAGCTTTACCATGAATTGCACGGCGCTATAGCTGCCTTGGACGACAGGAGCTTCCGCGTGGCGCAGAGCCGGGAGCAGGTAGAAAAATACCGCGATAAGCGCACCTGGGCCAGTTTCACGGCAGATGATGCAGCAGAGATTGAAAAGCATATCTCTCCCATCATCCCGGGGCAGGAGGAAGATGTCATGGCCCGATTCTTCGACCAGATGATGTACGGCATGATGTATGACTGGCTCATGGCCAAGGACATCACCCTTAAGGCCCTGCAAGTAGAGGAAACGGCAGACAAGCTAAGTGCCTCCACCCTGCAGACCATTCCCCAGGTGAAAGCAAGACAGGCCTTTATCCAACAGGTGCGTTATCCCGAGTACTGGGAGAGCGTAACCCTGCGGAAACTCGAGCAGGTGCGGGAAGAACTGAGAGATTTGCTGAAATTCCTGGAAAAGGACAGCAAGAAAATCTACTATACAGATTTCACTGACCACATACTCACCGTCAACGAGCCCCACACCGTCATGCCCCAGCAGACCTCGGAAACTTACAAGAAGAAGGTGGAGCGCTACCTCCTGGAGCACAGGGATAATCTCGCCGTCCACAAACTCCGCACCAACAAGCGGCTCACCGCCGCCGACCTGCGGGAACTGGAACGGGTGCTTTGGGAAGAGCTGGGCTCCAGGGAGGACTATCGGAGACTGTACAAGGATTGCCCTGTAGGGCTGATGGTGCGCAAGACTGTGGGCATGGACAGGGCAGCCCTGGAAGAAGCCTTTGCTGAGTTTTTGCAGGAAAACAGGCTGAACCTCAGGCAGATAGACTTTGTGCAGCGCATTATCGACTATCTGGCGGTGAACGGGGAGATGGCGCCGCAGGATGTAAAGAAAGATGCCTTTGCGGGGCTGCACAACGTGGCGCAGCTGTTTAAGGGCAAGACTGGCGAAGTCCCTCTCATCTTCGCCAAAGTCGCAGAAATTACAAATAATGGGAGTGAGATTGCGTAGGGAAGGCACATAAACAGGCCCGGCAAAAAACAGCAATTGACACGCCATTTCCCAAGATATACAATGTATATCAAGAACGGAGGTGCCATTATGGACGTTGTACTCAACAAATGGGGGAACAGCCTGGGACTGAGGATTCCCCGGGAACTGGTAGATGCTTTCAAATTCCAGCCGGGGACGAGGGTCAAGGTCACGGCCCAGGACTCCAAAATCACCATCGAACCGGCAGTAAGCGTGGAAGCCCTTTTCGAGGATTACTATGGGAAGCCCATGAACTCCATCACCCGGGAGGAAATCGGCACCTATGACGAAACTGACTGGAACTGCGACGTAGGCGGCGAGGTGATAGAATGAGACAGGGCGATATTATATGGGTAAACCTCAACCCCGTGGCAGGCCACGAACAAGGCAATTTCCGCCCCGCCATGATTGTAGACCGCGATGAAATCCCCCTGCCCAGCAACCTGCACATCATCATCCCCATCACCAGCAAGAGCAAAGGCTATCCCCTGGAACTGCCCCTGCCAGAAGGCATGCAGACCAAAGGCTGCGCCCTGCCCTTCCAGGTTCGCACCCTTGATATAGAAAAGCGGGGCGCAAAGTTCATCGAACACGCCCCACAGGAGTTTGTGGACAGGTGCTGCAATATCACAGCACAGCTTATCAAGGGATGAAAGGAGTGTTTCGCATTTTGTCACACCTCCACACATATTTGCCTGTTTGTCAAGCTTTTTTACAATTTTGGGGTAATATTTTATTGAACATTTGTTCTATTTATTGACTTAATGACATTGCTGCCACACCACGAGGCAGACTCCCCTTTTCATTCTTATTCATTTCCCCATCATATCCGTCAGCCGCGCGGCGAAGTACCAGGCCATTTCCTGCATATCCTCTATGGCGATCTGGCGGCCTGCGTAGTGCTCGCAGAAGATTACCAGCACGAAGTTGCCGTCGGGACCGTAGAAGATGCCGCCGTCGTGGAAGAGGCCGCTGATTTCGCCGGTTTTGTGGGCTATCTGCCAGTCGGGCAGGGCTGCGTTGAAGCAGGTCTTGTCCTCCTGTTTCTTCAGGATTTCCAGCATGACATCATCTTCTGCCACGCCCACGCATTCGTGCTTGTAAATGCGGGTCAGGAGCCTGCCCACGTCCTTCACCGAAGAGGTGTTGTCAGCCTGGGTGGTTATGACCTTCTTTGTCCGCTTGCCTACTTTCTGCGTGGTCTCCACCTTCTGCAGCATCATCTTGTGGTTCAGCTTGGTGTCAAAGTAGCCTTCCTTGGATAAATAATCATTGATGGCCGTCATGCCAAGCTTGGTAATGAGGGCGTTAGTGGCGGTGTTGTCACTGGTGTCTATCATCAGCTCCAAGAGTTCCCGCACGGTAAAGGTCTTGTCCAAATCGTAAATGGTGAGCTTCCCTGCGCCGCCTACCACGTCCTCCCGACGGAGCCCTACAGGCTCCTCCAGGGTCATGCGGCCTTCCCGCACTTCCTCCATGACCTTGGCCATGACGAAAAGCTTGATCATGCTGGCGGGCTGCTGGGCCCGGGAGTTGTAAAGGAAGGGCTCTATCTCCAAATCAGGCCGCAGGTAATAGACGGAATAGTCCGCCGACCTTTCCTCCAGCAGCACCTGCAGGTCCCGAGGCATCTTCTCCTGGTCTGCCCCCCGGGAAACCTTGGGACGCAGGGGGCGGGAGGTGGCGGCCACCACATCCCCCAGGGAGGAGGCGCGGAGGGCTTCCGGTATCTCTGCCAGGCTGTAGCCCTCGCCAATGAACCTGGCCACGCCTGCCTCCAGGGTCAGCAGGAGCAGGGCCAAAAGCGCTGCCAGATAGCGTAAAAATACCTTGCCCATACTAACCCTCCTCCTTGCTGGATAATCAATACTTCTCATTTTAGCATATAGCGTCCCCTCTGCCAACAATCCCTCTGCGGAGGAAGTGTGATATACTATAGAAAAAGCCTTCCCCCCGTGGGAGGGCTACAGGCAAGGTGATTTTATGGACAAACTTGTGGAAAGCCTGCTGGGACGCCTCTCCCCGGTGTGGGAGACCCTGTACTTTTTTTACCAGCGGTTCACGGCTTATCACCGCATCTCCAGCTGGTTTGATATGGCCTCCGGCACTGCCTATTACTTTCTGCTGGGCTTTTTGCCCTTTCTGGTATTTACGGTAAACCTGATGCTCTTTATCATGTCCTCCCAGGTGGATGCCATCTACGGCATGGCGGCCCATTACCTGCCGGAGCGCATGGCCGGGCCCCTCATGGCAGATATCAAGCGCATCATGGCTGCCCGCAGCACCCTCTGGATGTGGGTGACGGGCCTTTTCTCCCTCTACAGCTTCGTCCAGGGCCTCACCATCCTCACCCGGGCCACGGACAGCCTGGACTACGCCCAGACAGAGGCCATGGCCCGGGACAACCATCATAACGTGCTGGTCTATGCCAAGGGCATTGTCTTTACCTTCGGCCTGATGGTGGTAATCTTTCTGTCCCTGGGCATGCCCGTGTTCGGCAATTCCTTTATCTACTACCTGAACGAGGACTCCCGGCTCCCCGCCGTCTTCCTCATCATCTGGAACGTGCTCCGCGTTGCCCTGCCCTTTGTGGTGCTGGTGGTGTGGCTCACCTTGTTCTACATCTTCGCCCCCCACTCCTATACTCCGCCCTTCCGCCAGGCCCTTATCACCGCCCTGCTGGTGACCTGCCTGTGGCTGGCGGCCACAGGAGTCTACAGCTGGTTCATGACCCTGATTCCCAGCATGGGCATCGCCTACGGCTCCCTCTTCGGCCTCTTCGCCCTCTTTGTCTGGTTCAAGTTCATAGTCAGCTTCATCATCTACGGCATTGAGTTCCTCATGGCCTTCAACGAAATGGAGCTCCGCCACAAAATCGAAAAGCTGCAAGCAGAGAAAACACCCTCGGCCTGAGGGTGTTTTTTATGTCCCCATGGAGGAATATCCCGCCTCCATGACGAAGGAGTCTCCATCGTATTGCCATTTCATTTAGGAGGACTTGACCATGCTTTGCCTTGAGCCTGATTATCTGGAGGATTTCTTCTGCGACGGGCAGCGGTGCGGGGCTCAGTGCTGCCGGCTTTGGACGGTGTTTGTGGATGAAAAGACTTATGAAAAGTACCAGCAGCTGCCCCAGGAGAAAGGCAGGGACATTCTGAATCGGCTGGTGCAGGGAGAAGAAGGCCAGTCTCCCTGGGCCTGGGATTTCGGGGAGAAGAAAGTCTGCCATTTCCTTAGGGAAGATTGCCTCTGCGGGATTCAGAGGGAATTCGGGGAGGATTATCTGGGAAATACCTGTGCCATATACCCCCGCAAGCAGGTGGCTATCGGCGGCAGCTTCCAGCGCAGCCTCTCCCTGTCCTGTCCCCTGGCGGCAGAGCTAGCCATCTTCCGGGACACCCCCGTCTCCTTCCAATGGCGTGAGCGGAAAATCCTGCGCCCCGAGGGCTGGCAGGAACTTGCCTGCCAGCAGGGTGAGGAAGGAGTGGCGGCCTCCTGCCTGCTGCTGCAGGACACGGGGCTGAATATCCTGCAGCTGAAGCTGCCCCTTCTGGAACGACTCTCCTCCCTGCTCTCCTATCTGAACGAAGCCGACCAGGCGGTGGAGGCAGGGGATTTTGAGCAGCTCCTGCATCTCTCTGATGAGTACAGCCACGGCAAGGGACAGCGGGAAGAGGTCCTGAACTGGGACCTTGAGGCTCACTTCCCCGGACTGCGTGAGGCCCTGGCCCTGCCTGAGGGGCAGAACCATCATTTGCAGGCGCTGCACAAAATAAAAACAGAGGGGACACTGCCCCCTCTGGAACTCCTGCTGGAGAATATATTGGTCTCTGAGTATTTCGTAGAGCTCTTCCCCTGCACCCTGGGCGGCACCCTGAGCCACAACGGCAGGGCCTTCCTGGCCCTGGCCCTGCTCTACAGGGACGCCATAGAACAGGCCGCAGGTGACAGCTCCCAAACCCTCTACAGCATCACCCGCCTGTCCACCCTTCTGGGCCACGACAAGGATTGGCAGGAAACACTGGCCAGGAATGTATAAAGAGCCTCCCGTCTTTCCTTTACTGCACCGGCCTCAGACCATGCCGCAGCTTGGTCTTGAGGATGCGCCTGACAGATTCGTCTATGCGCTTTTCGCTGATCTTCCCGTCCTTGACTCCGTTCAGGAGGCCCATGTAGGCTTCCTCTGCGTGTCCGTAGTCGTGGCACACCAGCACGATGTCGTTGCCTGCCTGGACGGCTTTCAGGGCCGCTTCCCCGAAGGTGTACTGCTTGATGATGGCTCCCATGCCCAGGTCATCGGAGATGATCAGGCCCTCGTAGCCCAGGTCCTTCCGCAGGAGCCCTGTGATGATCTTTTCCGACAGGCTGGCGGGAAGTTCCGGTTCAAAGGCCGGGTAGAGGAAGTGGCCCACCATGATCATGTAATCGAAGGTCTTGCCCTTGTCCGTGCTGTTGATGACTTCCCGGAAGGGCACCAGATCCTGACTTCGCAGCTCATGCTCCGTGGCCTCGATGGAGGAGAATTCCTCATGGGAATCCACGGTGCCCTTGCCGATGCCCGGGAAATGCTTCAGGGTGTAGATAAGGCCATGCTCGTGGTAACCTTCCCCCACCGCCTGGACAAATTTCAGCACCTCATAGGGGCTCTTGCTATAGGAGCGCTCCCGGCCCAGGCCCAGGTCTGCCACCGGAGCGAAGTTCACATTCACCCCGATTTCCTTAAGGTCCCCTGCCACGGCGGAGGCCAGTTTCCTGGCAAAGGCCTTGTCCTCCTGGCCAACAGCTTCTGCGGAAGGAGGCGCAGGGATGACCTCCTTGCCCCGGGACACCAGCCCGCCCTCTTCGTCAATGGCCACGAAGAGTGGCACCTTCTCCCCCGCCCCGGACTGCACATCCAGCACGAAGTTCTTCACCTGCTCCTTGGACTCAAAGTTCCTGTCAAAGAGCACAATGCCCCCGTAGTGGAACTGCTGCAGGGCATAGCGGGCATCATCGTCCACCTCCGTCCCCGGCAGGCTCATCATCACCATCTGGCCGATTTTCTCCGTCAGGGTCATGGAGGAAATCAGCTTCTCCACCTGTTCATCCATGGTGAGCTGGCGGGGCGCCTCCACCTCCTGGGCGGGCCTTGCCTCCTGTTTCTGGAGTGCTTCTGCAGCTTTTTCCTGCTGTGGGGCGCCGTACATGCAGCCTGCCCCCACGGCCAGCCCAAAGGCCAGCACCGCCCCCAAAGCCATCCCCCCAATTTTTTTCTTCATGCTCCTTGCTTCCCTTCTGTCTTTTCTCTGAAATATCATAGCACGTGAGCTCATGCTTTATCAATTCGCCCCCCACGGGGGCTTTTCCTTTGCCACGAATAATCTCTCCCATGTCAGGAGAAAAAGCAGGATTTAGCCCGTGGAAAGAGAACTTATGCAAAAAGATAACTTTGCAATTCCGGCAGGCGGAGCGCTGCCCGCCCTGCTCATATCAGCTTACCCAGAAGGGGGCGCACTCTTATGGAACAGACAACGACCACCCAGGAGGAAACTGCCCGCAAGGGCTTTCTCTATCCCCTGAATATATGGGCCTTGTCCTTCGGCGGCATTATAGGCTGGGGCGCCTTTGTGATGCCCGGCACCATGTTCCTGCCCAATGCAGGGCCCGTGGGCACCATTGTCGCCATGCTGCTGGGGGCCTGTATCATGCTGGTCATCGGCAAGAACTTCTCTGTCATGGCAGAAAGATTCCCGGATAACGGCGGCATCTACGCCCATACCAGAAATGTGCTGGGGCCTGACCACGGCTTTCTGGCGGGCTGGGCCCTGGGCCTTGCTTATCTCTCCCTGCTTTGGGCCAATGCCACCGCCTTTGTGCTCATAGCCCGGTTCCTCTTTGGGGACCTCCTCCAATGGGGCCTCCATTACACCGTGGCGGGCTATGATGTATTCCTGGGGGAAATCCTCACCATCTGGGTCATCCTCATCGCCTTCGGCCTCCTCACCTACTACGGGGGAAGACTCAAGCGCCATCTGATGACCGCCCTGGGCCTTATCCTGCTCTTTTCCGTGGCCGCCGTCTTTCTCGGCATCTGCTTCAGCGACCATCACACGGTTATTTCTCCTGCCTTCCAGCCGGATACCTCACCTGCGCTGCAGGTCTTTTCCATGCTGATGCTGGCCCCCTGGATGTTCTTCGGCTTCGAGGCCATCACCCATGCCAGCGAGGACTTCAGCTTCGACTCCAAAAAACTTTACCCCATAGTGGCGGCCGCCGTAATCTGCGGCACCCTGGTGTACTGCCTGCTGACGGCCATCTCCTGCATGGCCGTGCCTGACGAGTACGACAACTGGACAGTCTACATAGCTGACCTGTCAGAGCATACAGGCTTTGGCTCCATGCCCGTGTTCCAAAGCGTGCACCAGGTCCTGGGCATAAGCGGCGTCTTCATCCTGGGCCTTGCCATGTTCTCCGCCCTTTCCACCAGCCTGCTGGCCTTCTACCGGGGCACCGCCCACCTCTTCAATGCCATGGCCAAGGACAAGCTCTTCCCCGGGAATTTCCTGCAGGAAGAGTCCGGCTTCCCCAAAAAGGCCACGCTGCTTATCATGATTATTTCCCTGCCCATCCCCCTGCTGGGCCGCACCGCCATTTCCTGGCTCACTGATGTGACCACCATCAGCGCCTCCCTGACCTACGGCTATGTGTCCCTTTGCGCCTGCCGGCTGGCCAGGGAGGAGGGCAGCGCCCCCAGGGTCGTCCTGGGCATCGTCGGCATGGTCATGAGCTTCTTCTTTTTCTTCTGCCCCATTATTCCCAGCTTCCTCTTGGGCAGCAATCTGGGAGAGGAGTCTTATCTGCTGCTTTCGGCCTGGAGCCTGGCGGGCTTTGTCTGCTACTGGTACGTCTTCAAGCACGACAGGGAAAACCGCCTGGGCCGCTCCACCTCCATGTGCATCATAGTCCTCTTTTTGAACTTCTTCGCCACCTCCATCTGGCTCCATAAGCAGACCGACAATGAGATACACATGGTGGAGCAGGGCTTGAAAGTATCCTTTGATGTCATCAGCACCAACAGCCTCATGCAGCTGGGCCTGGCGACCATCATTCTTCTGCTCATGGCAGACATTTTCATCACCCTGAAAAAGCGGGAGCAATACATGGATTTGCAGATTATCGAGGAAAGGGAAATCACCCATGCCAAGAACTCCCTGCTTGCCAATATCTCCCACGACATCCGCATCCCCATGCAGTCCCTGACGAACTACGTGCAGCTTTCCCTTGAAACCTGCGCCGCCTGCTACGTCTGTACCGACGACTGCAGCCAAAAAGTGCCCAAGGCCATTGGGGATCACCTGGACAGGATAGAGACCCTGAACCAGTACCTTTCCTCCCTCATCAACGATATGCTGCTGATGGAGCGCATTGACGGCAGCGGGATAAAAATGAAGGAGCATACCACCGACCTGCGCCGCACCATGCAGATACTCAGCGCCATCTTCAGCGGCTGGATGCAGGAAAAGCGCCTTTTCTTTTCCGTGAACATGAACCAGGTGGACAACGCCCAGGTGGTCTGTGACGAGGAACGCCTGAGCCGGGTGATCATGAACCTCATCCAAAATGCCTATGAGCATACGCCGCCCGGAGGCGGCGTGCTGGTGACGCTAATCCAGCAAGGCCCCGGCTACCACCAGCGGCGCACAGAAAACGGCAGGCTGGCCTTCAAGACCTACGCTGACTATGAAATCCATATCCAGGACACAGGCCAGGGCATATCCGAAGAAGAAATCAGCCGCATCATGGCTCCCTTCGAGGGCGAGAAAACCGCCAAGGAACTGAGGGAACGGGACCGCGGCCTGCACATTGCCAAAAACGTCATTGAGCTCATGGGGGGGGAACTGTACGTCACCTCAGAGCCTGACCGGGGCACCGAATTCATCGTCCACCTTCCCCTGCTCCTCCCCTCCAACTAAGGGACGCCGGACCAAAGGAGTTTAGCCATGATTTCACTAAGAACTGCGGGACTGCCAGATCCCTCCAAACTGCGTCTGCTCTATCCCCTGAACGTCTGGGCCCTGTCCTTCGGCTGCGCCGTGGGCTGGGGCGCCTTCGTCATGCCGGGGACCCTCTTCCTGCCCAATGCAGGGCCCATTGGCAGCGCCCTGGCCGTCTTTATCGGCGGCCTCACCATGCTTGTCATCGGCGCCAATTTCTGCTTTATGGCAGAAAAGTATAAGGGCAACGGGGGCATCTACGCCTATACCAAGAAAAAACTGGGCAGGGATCATGCCTTTCTGGCTGCCTGGACCCTGATCATCACCTATCTGTCCATTATCTGGGCCAATGCCACCGCCGTGGTGCTCCTGTCGCGGCTCCTCTTCGGCAGTCTGCTCCAGTGGGGCTTTCACTACACCGTGGCCGGCTTTGACGTCTTCTTCGGGGAAATCCTCACCACCTGGCTGGTGTTCATTGTCTTCGGACTTTTCTCCTGCTACGGGGGCAGGCTCAAGCGGCATATCTACACCGCCTTTGCCCTGCTGTTCATCTCCATCGTAGTGATTGCGTTTGTTAGTATTGGTTTCACAAATCACCATGTTGTAATTTCCCCCCCCCTCCAGCAGGGTACCAATCCTCTGCTGCAAGTTTTCTCCATGCTCATGGTGACCCCCTGGATGTTCTTTGGCTATGAGTCTGTCACCCACGCCATAGACGATTTCCATTTCCCTGTGAAAAAACTCTACTCCCTGGTAGTGGCCGCCGTGGTCTGCGGCGTGGCAGCCTATGTGCTGCTCATCTGGACCGCCATCATGGCCATCCCGCCCGAATATAACTCCTGGACGGAATACATTGCCGGGGTGAGCCACATGCAGGGCCTGTCAGCCCTGCCGGTGTTCCACAGCGTGGGCAGCACCTTCGGCATGATGGGCATCTGGGTTTTCGGCGTGGCGGTGCTCTCCGCCATTGCCACCTGCATCCTGGGGCTCTACCGCACCTGCGCCTACCTCTTCCAGGTCATGGCCCAGGACGGCCTCCTGCCCCTGAAATTCGCCAAGAATGACATAAACGAGCTGCCCAGGAACGCCCTCTTCCTGACCATAGCCGTGTCCCTGCCCATCCCCCTGATAGGCCGCACCGCCATTTCCTGGCTGGTGGATGTCATCACCATCAGCGGCTCCCTGGCCTACGGCTATGTGTCCCTCTGCGCCTGGCTGGAAGCCAGGGAGCTGAAGGATGTGCGCCGCATGCGCCTGGGCATGGCAGGCCTCGTCTGCTCCCTCTTTTTCTTCTTCTGCCCCATCCTGCCCAATATCCTCCTGGGCAGCAGCCTCAACACGGAATCCTACCTGCTGCTGGCCATCTGGAGCATGCTGGGCCTCCTCTACTACTGGTACATCTTCAAGCACGACCAAAAGGGGCGCTTCGGCAAATCCGCCTCTCTCTGCATTATGCTTATCTTCCTGAACCTCTTTTCCTCGTGCCTCTGGATCAGGCAGACCACCAAGGACCAGATGGAGCTGGCGGCCTCCGGCGGCCTGGCCGCGGTCCACGGGTCTCTTGTCCTGGACTTTATCATCCAGCTCATCCTCGTCACCATCATCCTGGTGCTCATGTCAGACATCTTCACCAATATCCGCAAGCGCGAGCGTCTGGTGGACGTGAAAATGATGCAGGAAAGGCAGGTAAACCTGCTCAAGAGCAACTTCCTGGCCAACCTGTCCCACGATATCCGCCTGCCCATGCAGGCTATCTTCGGCTATGTGAAGGAGGCCCGAAGGGCCAGCGCCCAATGCCCGCCCACAGAAGGAGGCTGCGCCCAAAACGTGCCTGCCAGCCTCTGCGACTACCTCAGCCGCATCCAGTCCGTGAGCCACTATCTCTCCGCCTTTGTCAACACCCTGCACAAGGTGGACTATGTGGAAAAGAATACCTTTGACCTGGTGCTGCAGCCCACGGATTTGCGGGAGCTGATGCAGCGTGCGGCCGATACCTTCATCCAGCAGATGAAGGAGAAAAATATCGTCTTCACCCTGGATTTCTCCCAGGTGAATCACCCCCTGGTGCTCTGTGACGGGGAGCGCTTCAGCCGCATCCTGCTGAACCTGGTCAGCAATGCCTACAAATTCACCCCCGCCGGGGGCCGCATCGTGGTGCTGCTGGCTGAAAAGGACAGCGACCTCTCCCCTGAGGAAAAGGATAAAGCCCTGATCCCCCTGGACCTGGCCGACTTCGAGCTGCGGGTGCAGGATACAGGGGTAGGCATGTCGGAGTCCTTTGCCAATTCCCTCTTTGAGGAAAAGGACACGGAAAATATCTTCGCCGAAAAGGAGGAGCGCGGCAAGGGTATGCTCATCACCAAGTATCTGGCAGACCTCATGGGAGCAGAAATAAAAATCATCACCGCCCCCGAGGAAGGCACAGAAGTCATCATGCAGCTCAAGCTGAAAACCTTGGAAAAACACGCCCCGGAGCCCCAGGAAGCATAAAGAAACATAACCCGCACAAGAAAAACCGGAATGAACCTTTGTGGATCATTCCGGTTTATTTTATGCTGTTGATTTTGACGTTTACTGCAACAGGGACAGCACCGAACTGCTGCTCTGGTTGGCCTGGGCCAGCATGGACTGGGCCATTTGGGTGAGGAGATTATGCTTGGTGAATTCCGTCATTTCCTTCGCCATGTCCGCATCCCGGATGGTGGATTCGGACTTCTGCACATTCTCCATGGCGATGGTGAGGGTATTTATGGTATGCTCCATGCGACTTTGCATGGCGCCGATGGTGGTCTGCTGGTCGAGAGCCTTGGCCAGGGCATAGTCCAGAGTGCCCAGGGCCTTCACCGCATTTTCCCGGGTGGTGACGCTGATGCGCTCCTGCTTGGCATTTTCCAAGCCCAGGGATTTGGCCCGCATATCCGCAAAGCCCATGCGGATGGACTGGTTGGCCTCTGTGCCCACCTGGAAGGTAAAGGCCTTGTCCGTGAGCTTGTAGTTAAAGGAATAATAGTCCCCGTCCGAGGTGGAGGTGAGAGCGCCGTTGCCCCCCGCGCTCTGCTTGGCCATGTAGCGGAGAAGCATAAAACCACCGCCATATGCACTGGAAGCGGTCACGCCATCTATATCATCCACTTCACCTTCCAGCATTTTGCGGAATTCGCTGCTATTA
>CAJOIN010000019.1 GCA_905234515.1 uncultured Selenomonas sp. | reverse complement strand
GCCCATGGCCACACCGGAAACAGGACGCTTGATGGGCACACCAGCGTTCATCAGGGACAGGGTGCTGCCGCAGACACTGCCCATGGAGCTGGAACCGTTGGACTCCAGCACCTCAGACACCAGACGGATGGTATAGGGGAACTCCTCAATGGAGGGAATAACCGGCACCAAAGCCCGCTCTGCCAAAGCGCCATGACCGATTTCACGGCGTCCCGGGCTGCGGATGGGACGTGCCTCACCCACGCTATAGCCTGGGAAATTATAGTGATGAATATAGTGCTTGGTAGTCTCAGGACCAAGGCCGTCGATAATCTGCTCATCACCAAGGGCACCAAGGGTGGTGACATTGAGAATCTGAGTCTGCCCACGGGTAAAGAGGCCGGAACCATGGGTGCGGGGCAGCAGGCCCACCTCGCAGGACACGGGACGCACCTCGTCCAGGGCACGGCCATCAGGACGAATCTTCTCATGGGTAATCATGTGGCGGACAATGCCCTTCTCCAACTTGTAGAGAATATGGGAAATCTCCTTATCCGACTCGGGCCAGTCTGCCAGGAAGTGCTCCATGGTCTCTGCCTTGATTTCGGCAATGTTGGCATCCCGCTCCAGCTTGTCGGGATTGCGGGTAGCCTCATCCAGGCGCTTCTCCGCATACTCACGGATAGCCTCAGACAGTTCCTCAGGCACAGCAAAGAGCTTGGCTTCCTTCTTTTCCTTGCCGCACTCTTTCTGGATATCCTGCTGGAACTCAACAATACGCTGGATTTCCTTGTGGCCGAAGAGGATGGCGTCCAGCACCACTTCCTCAGGCAGCTCGTTGGCGCCAGCCTCCACCATCATCACTGCATCGTGAGAGCCTGCCACCGTAAGATTCAGGGTGGAAACCTCCCTCTGGGCCTCGGTGGGGTTGATGACAAACTCATCATTTACCCGGCCCACCCGGACACCGGCAATGGGCCCCATAAAGGGAATATCGGACACGGTGAGGGCGCAGGAAGCACCGATCATGGCTGCCAGCTCGGGAGCATTGTCCTGCTCCACGGACATGACCGTGGCCACAATCTGCACATCATTGCGGAAACCCTCTGGGAAAAGGGGACGAATAGGACGGTCAATGAGGCGGGCGCAGAGGATGGCGTCGCTGGAAGGACGTCCCTCACGCTTGATGAAGCCGCCGGGAATCTTGCCAGCTGCATACATCTTCTCCTCATAATCCACTGTCAGGGGGAAGAAATCCACGCCCTCCCTGGGCTCTGCCGAGGCGGTAGCCGTCACCAATACCACTGTATCGCCGTAACGCACCAACACTGCACCGTTGGCCTGCTTAGCCATCTTGCCATTTTCAATGATGAGCTTGCGTCCGCCCAGCTCCATTTCGAAACTATTCATCCAGTTTCCCTCCTGCATCTTGAAACTTTTACATAACAGTTATATATATTCGTGAAAAAATTGCTAAATCCTTCCTGGGACGATTACAAAGAAAAAAGCGGGATAAAATCCCGCTTTCCTTGAGCTGAGCGGCAATTACTTGCGCAGATTCAGCTTGTTGATGATGGAGCGATAACGCTCGATATCCGTCTTGTAGAGGTAGCTGAGGAGACGACGGCGATGGCCGACCATCTTCAGCAGACCGCGACGGGAATGATGATCCTTCTTGTGCTCCTTCAGGTGATCAGTGAGGTACTGAATGCGAGCGGTGAGAACAGCGATCTGCACCTCTGCAGAACCGGTGTCGCCCTCGTGCACAGCGTACTTCTTGATGATTTCCTGTTTTGCTTCCTGAGTCAGCATGAAAAAATTCCTCCTAAATAAAGTAAATTTCAACGCCTACAGCCAAGAATACGTTGGAGAATCGCCATCTGGGCTGCGGCTCCCTGGTGCTTTTAGCACCTTATGAAGTATACCATAGAGATATGGCCCTTGTAAAGAAAAAACTAGCCTAAAAGCCAGCAAAGACAGGGATTTAGACGTTTTCTCCCAGACTTGCCAGATATTTTCTGTCCTTGTCCGTCAACGGGGCCTTCTCCAGCAAATCCGGCCGGTTTTTAAGGGTAATCCGCAAGGACTGGTGGCGGCGCCACTCACGTATCTTGCCATGATCCCCGGAGAGCAGTATCTCCGGCACCTCCATGCCCTCAAACTCCCGGGGCCTGGTGTACTGGGGATGCTCCAGCAAGCCCTCGTAAAAGGAATCCGTAGGAGCGGAGTCTTCATCACCCAACACTCCTGGCAGCATGCGAGCTACAGCATCAGTGATGACCATGGCGGGCAGTTCCCCACCCGTAAGCACATAGTCCCCTATGGAGATGGCTTCATCAGCCAGATTCTCGGTAATGCGGGCATCAAAGCCCTCATAGTGGCCACAGATAAAAATCAGCTGGTCATAACGGGAAAGCTCCTTGGCCTTGGCCTGGGTAAAAGTAGGTCCCGAGGGGTCCATAAGCAGGATGCGGCGGTTCCCTGCGAACTCTGCCGTTTCCTCCTTAAGAGCCCTGACAGCACGGAAAAGGGGCTCCGGCTTCAACACCATGCCTGCCCCACCCCCAAAGGGAGAATCGTCCACATGATGATGCTTGTCAAAGGAATAATCCCGGAAATTGGTATAGTGAATATCCAAAATACCGCTTTCAATGGCCCGTTTGATGATGCTGTCCCCAAAGGGTCCCAGGAACATTTCCGGAAAAAGGGTCACCATGTCAATGCGCATGGCCGTCTGCTCCCTCATCTTCCCGCTTGCCGGCGGAAATCTCCTCCGGCATATCCACCACCATGCTGCCGCCAGCCACATCAATCTTCTTTACTACGGCTTTCAAAGCAGGTATAAGCAGCTCGCCGCCATCGGGCCTTCTGGCCTGATAGACGTCATTGCTGCCTGTGCGGAGCACGTTTTCCACCGTACCCAGCTCCACACCTTCAGGGTCAAGGACCTTCAGGCCAATGATATCAAAGGTGTAAAACTCTCCCTCTTCCAAAGGAGCAGCTTCACTGCGGTCAATGGTCAGCATCCTGCCCGTCAAAGCCTCGGCCAGTTCACGACGGGGATACTCAGCAAACTTCAGCAGCACATACTGTTTATGAAACTTGCAGCTCTCAATATGGAGAAGCTCTTTTCCCACCATGACTTCCTTCATGGTGCGGAAACGCTCCGTAAAATCTGTCAGGGGAATGATGCGCATCTCCCCCTTGATGCCATGAGCCGCCCCCACCTTGCCGATGGTAATGCGGTTCTTATCCTTGGTCTTAGCCGCGGATTGCAATGATTTTATCATCTTCCACCAGCACTTCCACATTCATCAGTTCGCGCATATCGTCGCCCACGTGGACCTCCACCTGGCGCTCCAAAGTGCCCTGAACGATTTCTGCACCAAGAACCAGCTTCTGTGCATCCTCGCGGCGCTGCTGGGACTGCTCGATGAAATCCAGTCTCTTCTGGCGCTCCTCGCCAAAGTGCTGCTTGATCATATTCAGGCGCTGGATATCAGTGACAGTGGGCTCAGGCACCTCATTCTCCTGAATGGCACGCTTAGCCTGGATTTCAATTTGCTGAACCTCCAGCTGAGCACGGCTGATTCCCTCATCCAGCTCCTTGATCATCTTCTCACGCAGCTTCTCGGTGAGCTTAGCCTTAATGGTAACGGGCATTTTAAGTGTAATAGAATCCATAACGGTACCTCTTTCCTTTTATTTGCATACACTATCTAGTATAACAGAAAAGCGGCCAAGCCTCCATAGGTGGCTATGCCGCTTTTTCTTAAATAATCTCAACCGTGACTTTTTTGTTCTCCCGGGTGGCTGCAGCCTTGACCACAGTGCGCAAAGCCTTGGCAATGCGACCCTGGCGGCCAATAACCTTGCCCATATCATCCTCAGCAACGTGGAGCTCAAGCACGGTCTGCTCGCCCTCCTGCTTCTCGGAGACCTCTACGGCCTCAGGATGATCCACTAAGGACTTGGCGATAACTTCAACAATTTCTTTCATGTTTCAGCTACTCCTCTTAGTTCTTAGCCTTCTTGCTCTCAGCAAACTTAGCCATGATGCCCTGCTTGCTCAGGAGATTCTTAACGGTATCAGTCGGCTGAGCACCTTTGTTCATCCAATCGAGAACCTTGTCCTCATCAACGCTGACTGCTGCCGGCTGCTTGGAAGGATCGTAGTTACCGAGAATCTCGATGAAACGACCATCACGGGGAGCGCGGGAATCAGCGACCACGATGCGATAGAAGGGGTTCTTCTTAGCACCCATGCGGTTCAAACGAATCTTTACTGCCATTTATATTCACCACCTTTCGTAGGTATTATAACGCCATTGTTGCCGAAGGCAAAATTCTCCAATTAGCGTTTCAACGAGGCGGGAGATATATACTCGCCGCCTGTTATGCGATGAGCCACCCCCATCTATAGAGATGGGGGACATCTTCTTCCTCGTTATATATCATCCACAATGGGATAAAAAACTTTTTCAGTGCATAAAAGGCATCTTAGGCAGGCCCAAACCGCCGCCGAGACCGCCCAAACCAGGGAAGCCCTTCTTGCCCTTCTGCATCTTTTTCATCTTCTTCATCATCTTGCGCATTTCGCCAAACTGCTTCAAAAGCCTGTTGACGTCCTGCACCCTGGTGCCGCTGCCCATAGCTATGCGCTTGCGGCGGCTGCCATTGATGATGGTGATATCTGCTCTTTCCTTGGGAGTCATGGACTTGATGATGGCCTCAATCTGGCGCATTTCCTTGCCATCCAAATCAAGGTTCTGTCCCTCAAGCTGCTTCTTGAGGCCGCCCATGCCGGGAATCATGCCCAAGATGCTCTCCAAAGAGCCCAGCTTCTTCACCTGCTGCATCTGGGAGAGGAAATCGTCAAGGGTGAATTCATCCTTGCGGAGCTTCTTCTCCATGGCCTTGGCTTCCTCCATATCGAAGGTAGCCTGGGCCTTCTCCACCAGGGAGAGCACGTCGCCCATGCCCAAAATGCGGGAAGCCATGCGGTCGGGATGGAAAGGCTCAAGAGCCTCCAGCTTCTCACCCATACCGATGAACTTGAGGGGCACGCCCGTTACCGCCTTGACAGAAAGGGCCGCGCCGCCGCGGGCGTCGCCGTCCAGCTTGGTCATGACCACGCCGTCCAGCCCAAGATTCTCATTGAAGGTCTGAGCCACATTCACGGATTCCTGACCGGTCATGGCATCCACCACCAGCAGGATTTCGTGGGGCTTTACCCCAGCCTTGATGTCCCTGAGCTCCTGCATGAGCTTTTCGTCAATCTGCAGGCGGCCTGCCGTATCAATGATGATTACATCATTGGCATGGCTCTGGGAATAGGGCAGGGACTCCTTGGCTATGGTCACCGCGTCAGTGCCCTGGGGCATGGTGAACACCGGCAACCCGAGCTGCTCACCCACCACCTGCAACTGTTTGATAGCTGCGGGACGGTAAATATCCGCTGCCACCAGCAGAGGACGCTTGCCCTGCTTTTTCAGGGCCAGGCCCAGCTTGCCTGCCGAGGTGGTCTTACCTGCACCCTGGAGACCCACCATCATGATGACGGTAGGAGGGTTGGGGCTAATGTTGATGCGGCTCTGGGTCCCACCCATCAGGTTGGTGAGCTCTTCATCAACAATCTTGACCACCACCTGGGCGGGGGTCAGGGTTTCCAGAATATCCTGGCCGACAGCCCGCTCCTTGACAGTCTTGATGAAATCCTTGACTACCTTGAAGTTGACATCAGCCTCAAGAAGTGCCATCCGCACTTCCCGCATGGCTTCGTTGACATCATCCTCTGTCAGCTTGCCATGTCCCCGCAGCTTCTTGAAAGTCTGCTGCAAACGATCTGATAAAGATTCAAAAATCAAAGGTTATGCCTCCTGGCCGCCGCGCCCCATAAGTGGCGCCAGCCTCTTCAATATATCATCCACAGCCGCTTCACAGCCCGGCTGCCTGAGTCCTTCAATCTGTCCGGCTATTTCCAGGAGCTGCTGCCGCTCCTGCTGGTAACGCTTAGCCAAACCAAGCTTTTCCTCATAGGCCTTCATGGCTTTCTCGGCACGATGTACATTGTCGTAAACGGCCTGCCTGGAAATCCCCAGGGTCTCGCCTGTCTCTGCCAGGGAAAAATCCTCAAACAGATGCAGCCGCAAGCACTCCTGTTGCTTTTCCGTCAAAAGAGGACCGTAAAGGTCAAACAGTGTCGACAGATACAAAAGCTCTTCCAGCATGACCATCATCCAATCGTTGAGTTACTGCCAAGGTCAGCGCCTTGACACTCAGTTATTATACGCATTCTCCCTCAGGCTGTCAAGCACTTTTACTTGTCACCAAAAAATTATCTTCCATACACTGCCTTGAAGGCCTTTACCCCATCTCTGGTCAGGGCAGTTTCCTGCAGATAGTTGGCAAAACTCCCCCAGCCGTGGGCCTTTATCAGGTCATATGCTGCCAGTTCCGTAAGGGCAGTTATATTCTCATCACCGTATTTTTCCACGGCCTTGCGGAAATCTTCCTCACTTTGCAGATATTCCACCCGTGGCAAGTTGAGGCCTTCCAGCTTTTTCCTGTTCGAACGCATAAAATCCGCCACAGCATAGCCGCTTACAGCTGACTGTCTGCTGGTTCCTGCCAGATAAGCCGCCCCGTGGATAAGCCAGGCGTAGCCGCAGCCCTTGGCATCGGCCAGCACCTGCCCCTCATAGGTACGCATCACCAGCATGCCAAGGCTGAAAGCCCTCTGCTGCTCATTCTGCAGATTGCCGGCATTGAGCACCAAAAGGCCCCCATTTTCCACGCACAGGCTATGGGCTGCCAGGCTTTCTGCTTTCTCCTGGGGCAGCTCCGTATACTCAGCCAAAGCTTTTGTCATAGATGAAACATCTTCTGTCAGCACCACCTGGTACTCTCCTGTAATCTGGCCTCCCAGATTCCTCTGCAGCCAGGCCTGAGAGGCTTCCAGTTCCGACATTACTGCCTCAGCTCTCTCCCGGGATATTTTTGACTCTGCCTCCCTATAATGGAAAACTACCGGCTGCTGGCGAAAGGACTGCCACCAATGCTCAAACTCCTGCAGGAAATCAGCCAGTTCCTGGCCAAAGGCCTGCTGAAAGGCTTCCTCTCCCTTCCCAACCTCAGCCAAGGCATGATAGTAAGCCGCCAGTCGCGCCCCGCGCTCTTCCTCAGGATATCTTCCCATCAAATAAATGGTCATCATATCTGCTACCCTGTAGGTATGGTATTCCTTGCCCATCAGTTCCTTGCGCTGCTCAAGGGTGCAATGCTGCAGCTCCTGGGGGCTGACCATGCTTTTCACTCTTGTCAGCTCTGCCTTCACATCCGACTGCCATTTCCAGAAAGGCGTTCCCCCCAGGGATTCGGACAGCAGCGCCCCCACGTAATCAGCGCCCCCCTCCTCCAGCCAGAAAAGGGCCTTCTTTTCCGTATCCTTGCCGTGACTGAGCTCATACTGGAGCTGATGGAAGAGCTCATGTCCCGTGGTGCTGTACCTGTCACCATGACCGGACATCACCCCGGCGCTGGCATTGATAGCTGCCACATGGATATTGCCGCCAGACCAGCCCCCGGATATGGCCGCCACCCTGGCAGCCTCTTCAGGCGAAAGACTGAATTCCCGCTCCAGCACAATCTGATATGAGGCTTCATCCCCCGAAACGTAAAGCTCTACCGGCCGCTTTAGGGAAGCCCCCATATACCGGTTGGCGAAATCATTAAAGGCTGCGGCTGCTTTTTTCGCATCCTGCAGCTTCTTCTCCTCCACCTCGCCTTCCGTGTGCACCTGCACCTGACCTGCCTCTTCCGAAGCAATCCCCAGCTGGTCCCCCAACTCCCAAAAGATCTGCTGCCTGGCAAAACGATAGCCTGCCAAAGAACCTAACACTAATAACGAAAGTGCCACAACAATCAGCACAGCTTTTTTCATTCCCGTACCCCCACCTGCTTACAATATGACTCCAGTATACTCTCCCCCCATATCCTTAGTCAAAACAAAAACAGCCCCAGCCTCCCCAAAGGGAAGCGGGACTGTCCTGTAAGCTGCAATTATTGATTACAGCATATTCTTCTGATAGCTGTCGTAGAGAGCCTTGAGCTCTTCCATCTTGTCGTACATCTCCACCTGGAGGCCGGAGGCTGCAGCATAGTCACCCTCGTTCAGAGCGTTGATGAGCAGGGTGAACAGGGACTTCTCATCAATGCTGTCCTTGGCAAGATAGTTGCGCAGGATGGAAATCTTGTTCCAGTTGTAAGCATCCTGATCAGTCACCCAGTCAGACTCAATCTCACGAGCCTTGCGGACGATATCGCGGTTCTCAGGAATGATGCGGGCCACCAGCTCCGTCTTCCAGCGCAGCAGGGCACCGGCACGGAAAGCATTGATGATCTGGTCACGCAGAGCGCCGCCAGCAGTGATGACAGCCTTCTTCTCAGGATAGTTGTCGAAGTTCTGCATGTTCTCCCAAACCGTAGCAGGGGGAGCACCGAAGAGACGGTCACGCTCCTCGTCGGTGTAATCCTCGAACACATCCTCCTCACTGCGGTAAGCACGGCTCTTCTCAAGATAGAAGCCTTCCTCGCCAGCATCCTTGGAGAGCTCCTTCAAAAGCTCCTCCGTAGTGTGGCTTACAGCTGCCTTGATGCCATCCAGGCAAGCGGAATAGATGGCAGCCAGCACCAGATAGGTGTTGGTGTAGGGGTTGCAGGCACGGAGCTCGAAACGGGTAGCCATGGGGTTCTCCAGGTCACGAATCAGGCCGGCCAGGATAGTACGGTTTCGGGAAGGCACCTCAGGGCTGTGGCCCAGGGAGGTAACAATGCAGACCGGAGCCTCGAAGCCGGGCTTCAGGCGGTTCAGGGAGTCATTGGTAGCAGAAACGAAGGGGTTGATAACCTCATAGTTCTTCAGCATGCCCATGATGGCACCATAGCCCACAGCGCTCATGAAATCCTTCTTGGCCTCAGCGGGAGCAAAGAGGTTGTGGAACTTGCCATCCTTGGTGACAGCAGCCATGCCGATATGAGTGTGCTCACCGTTGCCGGCCAGACCAATCATGGGCTTAGCTTTGAAGCTGACTTCCAGACCATTGGCACGGAAGATTTCCTTGACCACAGTACGCACCAGAATCTCATTGTCGGCTGCCTGCAGGGCATTGTCGAAGCGCCAGTCAATCTCAATCTGCTCGCAGACATGGGCAATCTTACCGCTTTCATCAATCTGCGCCTTGAGGCCGCCCACTTCCTTATGACCCATTTCCACGTTCAGGCCATAACGATCCAGCTCCAGCACGCAGCCCTCAAGAGCCGTGCGCACAGCGCCGTGGGTACGCTCCCAATACTGCTCCTGCATGACCTGGGATGCTTCCATTTCCTCAATGGAGGCCTCATCCAGCGGGGTCTTGACCCAGAACTCCAGCTCAGTGGCAGAAGTAAAGGAAATATCCTCAACGTCTGCACCGTTCAAATCAAGACCGGAAATCTGGCCGTTGCTGTGCAGGAGGTCCAGCATTTCCTTCTTAACGAATTCCAAAGTATCTGCCAGCACAGCACGGGAATCAACGCGCTTGCCCTCATGCACCAGGAAAGCAGGGATGCGCAGGGTGCCAACGGGCTTGCCAAGGTCCTCATCATAGTGCTCGTAGTTGTAATCCACGAACCAGTTCACCGTGGGGTCAATAGGCATATCAACCTTAGCGTTATTCAGGGTGGCAATGCCAGTGAGCACCACGGAAGAACCGTCAGTCTGCACGGCAGAGCCAGCATAGAAATCATCTATATCCTTCACGAAGATGCGCATGGGAATCTTCTCATCGGTATCATTGCCGGCCATGTCGATGCCCACCAGGGAAACGAACTTGATCTCCGGATGCTCGCTTACATACTTGAGCACTTCTTCCTTGCTGGAGTTAGCGGGAATTACATACAGAAGTTCATCCATCTTTTACCACCCTTTTTTAATAAATATCAACTTCATAATACAGGCAAATGGGCACAGAAAAAGCCATGCCAGAAGAAACCACCCCCACTGGATGGAAAACTCTCCTTGCATGGCGCCTTTGCCATATATGACTTTCTACGGGACTTATACTAACACAGACAAAAAGGTTTGTAAAGACATTCCCCCATGTATACAAAAATAAACATCCTCACTACACACGCGAGCCTGGCTGGCCTCAGTGGCTCCTCCTTCAGTACCAGTAGCGTCGTCTGCATCCGAGGTGAACGCCGTGCCGCCTGAACCAGCAGGCCGCGGTCGCCTATGAACCTCCCGACATAAGTCCACAACAGATACAGCGCGTAGCGCTCAATGATTCCCCTCATCGTCCTTTAGGAGGAGACGCTCAAGCTCATGCCCACAGGGTCCCATTCCCTGCTACGGATCCGCTCGACTTCTTTATAGGACTATTGTACTACTTGTCAGCCTGTCTGTCAATCTATTTTCTAACTATTCCCAATGTATACATAATTCACCTTTACTTATCCTTCCGCTCCGGCCAGCATTGCTGCAGGTAAGCAGACAGCCGCCTTTCTACGCCGTTTTCCGTGGGCCGGTAGTACCGCTTGTCCCTGATCTCATCGGGCAGGTACTGCTGAGACACGAAGTGGCCAGGGTAGTCATGGGCATAGCGGTAATCCACCCCGTGGCCCAGCTTAGCCGCCCCCTTGTAATGGGCATCCCGCAGATGGCGGGGCACCTGACCGCAGTTCCGGCTGCGCACATCAGACAGGGCGCTGTCAATGCCCAGGTAGGCAGCATTGCTCTTGGGGGCAGAGGCAATATAGGTCACGGCCTCTGCCAGGGGAATCCTGGCCTCCGGCAGCCCCACAAACTGCACCGCCTGAGCAGCAGACATAGCCAGCACCAGGGCCATGGGGTCGGCGTTGCCCACATCCTCTGCCGCGCAGATCACCATGCGGCGGGCTATGAAGTTCACATCCTCCCCAGCTGCCAGCATCCGGGCCAGGTAGTGGAGGGCTGCATCCGGGTCGCTGCCCCTCATGCTTTTAATGAAGGCAGACACAATATCATAGTGGTTGTCCCCCTTCTTGTCGTAGCGCTGCACCCGCTCTCCCAAGATCTGTTCCAAAAGCTCCGTGGTGAGCTCGCCCCCCTCAGGCAGCATAGCCGCCGCATTTTCCAAGAGATTCAGGGACATGCGGGCGTCTCCGCCCCCCAGCTCCGCCATGGCCAGCAGCACAGCCTCCTCTGCCTTGAGGCCCAGCTTCCCCAGCCCCCTCTCCTTGTCCTCCAGGGCACGGCGCAGGATAGAAGTCAACTGCTGCCCATCCAGGGCCTTGAGCTGCACAATCCTCACCCTTGACAGCAGGGCATGGTTCACCTCGAAAAAGGGATTTTCCGTGGTGGCGCCAATCAACACAAGCCTGCCGTCCTCCACATAGGGCAGCAGCACATCCTGCTGGCTCTTGTTGAAGCGGTGTATCTCGTCTATGAAGATAATGGTGCGCTTGCCATAGTACTTGCGCTGCTCCTCAGCTTCCTTGACAATCTGGCGTATATCCTGAATGCCTGCAGCTACAGCGTTCAGCCTGTGAAAGGCGCTGCCCGTCATACCTGCAATCATCTGGGCCAATGTGGTTTTCCCCGTACCCGGAGGTCCATATAATATCAAGGAAGGTATCTGATCCCGCTCAATCATCTGACGCAGGAACCTGCCCTTGCCCACTATTTCCTCCTGGCCAACCAGCTCATCAAAATTTCTGGGCCTCATGCGCTGGGCCAGGGGCTCAAATTTATCTGCTCCGCTGCTCCCCGCCGCGGAAAAAAGATCTAAATCTTCCATATCGCTTCTCTCCCCACAGGCCAGCCAGCCTGGATAATACCTTAATACGAAAAGAGGGGCCGCAGCCCCTTCTTTTCAATATATACCCTTAATGCCTGCCCATCTTGGAGCGTCCCCCCAGGTTGGTGACGGTCTTGCCGGGCTTTGCCCTGCGGCTGCGACCGTTGCGCCCCTTGTGGGCAGCTCCTTTGCGGTTGGCATACTTGGAAAGAGGCTTTTTCTTCTTTTGCTGGGCCTCTCTCTGCTCCTTAATTTCCTTCAGGATTTTCTCCTGTTTTTCCTTATGGTTGCTGCGCTCAGAGCGCTGCTTCCTGATGCGCTCCTTGATGCCGGACTCGATACGGCGCAGGAGCTCATACTGGCGGGCATTCACAAAGGTGATGGCCTTGCCACGCTCGCCGGCCCTGCCCGTACGTCCAATGCGGTGAATATAGCTTTCCACATCATGGGGAATATCGTAGCTCACCACATGGCTGACACCCTCGATATCCAGCCCGCGGGCCGCAATATCCGTGGCGCAGAGAATCTGCAGCTCCGCCTTGCGGAAACGCTTCAGCACCAGGGTGCGCTGTACCTGGGAAAGATCTCCATGAAGCTCATCCACCAGATAGCCACGGGCAGCCAAAGCCATGGTAAGCTGATGTGCCCTGGCCTTGGTATGGCAGAACACCATCATCAGATAGGGCTGCTCCCCATTGATGATCTCGCACAACTTATCTACCTTATTATCTTCGGTAGTATCAATAATAACCTGCTCGATGGCCTCCAAAGTCACCTGGTTGCTTTTGATCTCTATGCGCTCAGGGCTTTTCATATACTGGGAGGCCAAAGCTTTCACCCTGTCCGGCATGGTGGCAGAGAAAAGCATGAACTGACGGTCGGGGGCGGAGGCCTTCAGCAGCACCTCCACATCCTCGATAAAGCCCAGCTTCATCATCTCGTCGGCTTCATCAAGCACCAACTTGTTCACCCTGGACAAGTCAATGGTACCGCGGCGCAGGTGGTCAAGGAGCCTGCCCGGGGTGCCAATGATAATCTGCGGATGCCTTCTGAGCTTCTGCTTCTGTCTCTCTATATCCTGGCCGCCGTAAATAACCAGTGAGGAAATGCCTGCCGCCTCTCCCACCAGCTCCGCCACCTTGGCAATCTGTATAGCCAGCTCACGGGTAGGGGTGACAATCAGCGCCTGGGCCACCTCAGCCTGGGGCTTGATGCGCTCCAGGATAGGCAGCAGGAAGGCCAGGGTCTTGCCCGTGCCAGTCTGGGCCTGCACAATGCAGTCACGGCCGGCACGCACCACAGGGATAGCACGCTCCTGGACAGCCGTGGCCTCTTTAATGCCCTTATAGCGCAGGGTCTCACAAATACCCTGGGAGATACCTAATTCCTTGAATTCCATTATGAGGACAACACCTCCGTCCCTGTTTCAGTAATCAAAATGGTCTTTTCCCACTGGGCTGACAGGCTGTGGTCCTTGGTGCGCACCGTCCAGCCGTCGTTCTTGTCCACCGTCACCTTATAACGCCCGGCATTGATCATGGGCTCCACCGTCAACACCATACCCGGCACCAGCAACATGCCAGTGCCCACTTCGCCCACATGGGGCACAAAGGGCTCTAGGTGGAAGTCCTTGCCTACACCATGGCCGCCTAAATCCGTCACCACAGAATAGCCGTTCTTATGGGCATGGGCACCGCAGGCAGCCCCCACGTCTCCCAGGAAATGCCAGGGCTTGGCAGCTTCAATGCCCAGCTCCATGCATTCCTTGGTCACCTGAACCAGTCTCTCGGCTTCGGGGCTGACCTCACCAATCATAACCATACGGGAAGCATCAGCATAGTAGCCATTCAAAGTGGTGGTGATGTCTATGTTGGCAATATCCCCCTCCTTGAGAATCGTCTTTGGGGAAGGAATGCCATGGCACACCACATCATTGATGGAAATGCAGATACTCTTGGGGAAGCCCTCATAGTTCAGGCAGGAAGGATATCCCCCTGCTGCCACAATATAGTCATGGACAGCCTGGTCAATTTCAGCCGTGGATACACCGGGCTTAGCCATGCTCACTGCCAAATCCAGGGCCCCGTCATTTATCACGCCTGCAGCCCTGATGGCCTCAATGTCAGCCTGGTTGTTGATAATCTTCTTGGGCGGGCGTACCTGCCCCTTGAAAAAGTCAAACTTAATCTCATCGATGCGCTCATCAAAGGCCTCATGGCACTTCTTGTACTTCTTGCCGCTGCCACACCAGCAAAGGTCATTTCTTGACATTAATCTTACTATCTCCTTTAATATTTGACACGTCTCTTCCGCATCTCATGCAATCCAGTATCTAACATTATACAGCCATCAGGAAGGTTTTACAATGAAAGTCCTGCCACTTTCTTGACACGCCTAGTCAGTTGTTATATATTTGTCTTTATGTGAATATCACAGGAAATTTTGCAAAAGGATGTGTCTTTGTTGAAAGCACTTTTCAAACAACTATCCCTAGCTGTTGCCGTCATTTTCCTGTTGCTTGTTGCAGTATGTATCTATCAAATGCATGCCCACGCCGATGGCGTCCCCGTGCTTAACTACCACCAAATTAATGATAAGGATGAGAACTCTCTGACCATACACACAGACCAGTTCGAGGCCGAAATGAAGTATCTGGCAGATAATGGCTACCACGCCATCACCCCGGAAGAACTACTGGATGCCTGGGATAACGGCAAGGCACTTCCTGAAAAGCCCATTATCATCACCTTTGATGACGGCTACGCAGATAATTATAAGAACGCCTACCCCATCCTTAAAAAGTATAACCTAAAAGGCACCATCTTCATTGTCACGGACTATTTGAACACCTACCCCAACTACCTGACCTGGTCCATGGCTTCGGAAATGTTGGACAGCGGTGTCATCAACATTGAAAGCCATACCCTTTCCCACTCTGAGCTGGACAAATTGGAAACCCGCGAAGAGCTTGACAAGCAGCTGCGTGATTCCAAGCTGGCCATAGACTGGCACCTGCACAAAAAGGCCGCCTTCATTGCCTACCCCTGTGGCTCTTTCAATAAGGATATTGAAGAAAGCACTTTGGCTGCCGGCTACAAAGGCGCCTTCACCGTACACTACGGGCTGGCCGAGCCCACCCAGAACCGCCTGCAGCTGGACAGGGTGCCCATTTTCGGCAGCAACACCCACACCATGCTGCGCTTCAAGCTGCGCCTGCTCTATGCCCCCATCTTCGGCCCTCTGGACGAGCTCCAGCGGAACCTGAGGAATAACGGCCACGATTTCCTGGCCCGGCTGCTGATGGTGCCTTGATTATTTATCCCGATATTTATTCGATATTTTCATATAGCAACATAACGAAACGCAGCCCCCTGTCTGCCAAGGACAAGGGGCTGCGTTCTTTTATTATTCAGCTTTCCTGAAAACAAACTCTCCGTTTTCCGTCTCTATCTGCACCGTATCGCCTTCCTGCACCTCACCCTTGATGATCTGCTTGGAAAGCTCTGTTTCCACAGTGTGGGTCAACAACCTGCGCAGAGGACGGGCACCGAAGTTGGGGTCAAAGCCCTTGTCTGCCAAGGCGGCCAAAGCCTCATCCGTCCAGGCAAGGTTAAGCCCTACCTGCTTCTGGAGCCGCTGGCCCAAAGCCTTCAGCAGGATGGCGGCAATGCCCTTCACCTGCTCCTTGGCTAGAGCCTTGAAGACGATGATATCATCCACACGGTTCAGGAACTCAGGACGGAAATAATCTTTCAGCAGTTCCTTCACTGCCCCCTTGGCCTCCTCATAATCCTTGTTGAGGATTTCATGGGAACCCAGGTTGCTGGTCATGATGATAACCGTGTTCTTGAAGTTCACCACTCTGCCCTTGCCGTCGGTGAGACGGCCATCATCAAGAATCTGCAGCAGCACGTTGAACACATCACGGTGGGCCTTCTCAATCTCGTCCAGCAGGATTACGCTGTAGGGACGACGGCGCACAGCCTCTGTCAGCTGGCCGCCTTCATCGTAGCCCACATAGCCCGGAGGCGCGCCGATGAGCCTTGCCACAGAATGCTTCTCCATGTACTCAGACATATCTATGCGAATCATGCTGCGCTCATCATCAAAGAGGGCTTCCGCCAAAGTCTTGGCCAGCTCCGTCTTGCCCACGCCGGTGGGGCCCAGGAAGATAAAGGAGCCAATGGGGCGGTTGGGGTCCTTGATGCCAGCCCGGGCCCGAAGTATGGCCTCGCTGACTGCCTGCACAGCCTCATCCTGTCCTACCACCCGCTCATGGAGCACATCCTCCAGATGAATAAGCTTCTCCCGCTCTCCGGTAAGCATCTTGGACACAGGAATCCCCGTCCAGCGGCTTACCACCTTGGCGATGTCTTCCTCGCCCACTTCCTCTTTCAGCAGCTGCTCACCCTCTGCCCTTTTGGCAATGGCTGCTTCTTCCTCCTGCAGATGCTTCTGCAGTTGGGGCAGCTTGCCATATTTCAGCTCGGACAGACGGTTCAGGTCATAGGCACGCTCTGCCTCCTCCATCTGGCTGTTTACTTCATCTATTTCCTTCTTGATGGCACGAACCCGCAGGATAGCCTGCTTCTCGCCCTCCCACTTTGCCTGCAGTTCCTTTTCCTGCTGCTGGAGCTGAGCCTTTTCTTGCCCCAGGTCTGCCAGCTTCTCCTTGGAAGCCTCATCAGTTTCCTTGTTCAGAGCCTGCTCCTCGATTTCCAGCTGCATGATTTTCCGGCGCAACTCATCAAGGGGGCCAGGCATGGACTCGATTTCCGTCCTGAGCTTGGCTGCAGCCTCATCCACCAGGTCAATGGCCTTATCCGGCAGGAAGCGATCAGAAATATACCTGTCGGAAAGGGTGGCCGCCGACACCAGAGCCGCATCACGGATGCGCACGCCGTGGTGCACCTCATAGCGCTCCTTCAGGCCACGAAGGATGGAAATGGTGTCCTCCACACTGGGCTGCCCTACCATCACCGGCTGGAAACGGCGCTCCAGGGCCGTATCCTTTTCAATATACTTGCGGTACTCATTGAGGGTAGTGGCACCTATGCAGCGCAGTTCCCCACGGGCCAGCATAGGCTTCAGAATATTGCCCGCATCCATGGCGCCCTCGGCGGCACCTGCCCCCACAACCGTATGCACCTCATCGATGAAAAGCAGAATCTGCCCATCAGACTTGGCAATCTCACTCAAGACACCTTTGAGACGCTCCTCGAATTCACCCCGGAACTTCGCACCGGCCACCAAAGAACCCATATCCAAAGAATAAAGGGCCGTGTTCTTCAAGGACTCAGGCACATCCCCTGCCACAATGCGGCGGGCCAGGCCCTCCACAATGGCGGTCTTGCCCACGCCAGGCTCACCTATCAGCACCGGGTTGTTCTTGGTACGGCGGGAGAGGATTTCAATAGTTCTCCTGATTTCCTCATCACGGCCAATCACCGGGTCCAGCTTGCCGTGGCGGGCCGCATCTGTCAGGTCACGGCCATACTTCTCAAGGGATTTATAGCCTTCTTCAGGATTATCATTGGTGACATTCTGCTTGCGGTTCTTCTTGATGGAATCCTGGATGCGGCTCTTGGTCAGCTTGAACTCCTTGCAGACAGACTGAATTTCCCCAGAGCCATCCGTCACCACAGCCAGCAGCAGATGTTCCGTAGAAACATACTCATCCTTCATGGACTTGGCATATTCCTCGGCCCTGCCCAGCACCCGCACCATATCCATGCCCATGGAAAGGCGATCCGTGCCCTTGACCCCCGGAATCTTATTGAGCACCTGCTCCAGCTTGGCCTTCAACAAAGGCAAATCCGTCTGGCAATCCTCAAAGATGGTAGCCAAAAGCCCCTCAGGCTCCTTGGTCAAAGCCAGCAGCACATGGGCAGAAGTGATTTCCTGGTGATATTTCATGGCCGCCAGTTGCTGGGCCGACTGCAAAGCCCCCAGCGTCCTGGCTGTATATTTTTCCTGTCCCATATATATTCCTCCAATCGCACCAAAGTACAATATCAATCTTCCTTATGTACCCATTAAAACACAATAAGGTCAAAAAGTCAAATATTTTAATTGACTTTTTGACCTTATGACAAAAAATTTATTACAGTAATATTCTGCCGACAGGAATCCCCACAGCCTCAGCCCACGTACCGTTTCAATATCCGCCTTACAGATGCCAGATATGATCCACCAAAAAGATTAAGGTGGTTCAGCAAATGGTAAAGGTTGTAAATCTCCCGCCGGTCAGCATAGCCCGTCTCCCTGGGAATCATCTCATGATATGCATCATAAAAATCTGGTGAAAAGCCTCCGAAGAGCTCCGTCATGGCCAGGTCCGCCTCATGGCAGCCCACATACACGGCTGGATCAATCAGCATGGGCAGCCCCTGGCTGTCCGCCATCACATTCCCGCCCCACAAATCACCATGGAGCAGAGACGGATACTCCGGCTCATAAAGATAATCCTCCAAATGCTCAAGAAGAGCCTGGCACCTGTGCCTGTCCTCCTTATCAAAACAGCGGCCTGCCAGCTTCATCTGCACCCCCAGCCTGTTATCACGAAAGAACTCCACCCAGCCAGCTTTAGGAGTGTTGACCTGCGGCGTGGCTCCAATGTAGTTGTTCTCATAAAAGCCGTATCTGCCTGCTTTGGTAAAGCCTTCCGTGGCTGCCTTGTGCATTTTCCCCAGCATCTGTCCTAGCAGCACCCCATAATTCGCCTTCCGGCTCCCTTTCCTCACATACTCCAATAGCAGGTAACCCGTTCTCTCGGCCTTTCCATAAGCCAGCACTTTGGGCACCTTGGCCCCGGCCTCCCCCATGGCCTTCAGCCCCTGGGCCTCCGCCGCAAAGAAATTATCTGCCGCCCTGCCATTTAGTTTCAAAAAGGCTTCCGTCCCATCAGCCAACAGCAAATGATAGGATTCATTTATATCCCCGCCGGCCACTGGCTCACTCCACTGAATGCCTGCCGCCTGTCCGTAAACTTTCTTTATCACTTTATCCGCTATCTGATGCATACTCCCCACCTCAAATCATCCCTATAATGCAAATTCACAAGCAATAATACTGTGTCTATTTTACCACATCTATGCAGCTGGTTCAGGGATACAGTATACATGCTTCCTGAAAGCATTTACAGATTGACACATCCCCCTTCCCTGGGATATAATCATGCCATCGATAAAGAGGCAATGAGGCCCTAAGCATCCGTGAGGATTGCTTGGGGTCTTTTCTGTTTTACAAAGCCTCCATAAAATTATTTCCAGACAGGAGTGTATCAGCCATGTTCAACTTTCCTACTTTCGCAGAGCTTGAAGCCAAACGGGACAAAATCAACTCAGAATTTCACCACAACACTAAGCCGGTGCTGGTAGACCGTCTCCAGCAGTTCGGCTTCCAGCTGGTAAACGAAAAAGCTCCCGGCATCATGCAGCTCACCGAGCAGGCCACCGGAAACCACTACCTCCTGACCATCCGCCAGTATGAAATTCTCGTGCATTTCCAGCACATCAAAAACGACCAGCAGATCAAGATCTGCGAAATCAGCAACCTCTCCCTCAGCGCCCACACCATCATAGACATCATCATCAAATCCATAGACTGCTGGCTCCAGTACGGCGTTGTCTATGACTACGTGAAGGCACAGGAGATTCAGAAGTAAACTTCAGTTGCTTTAGCTTGGCATTTCCAAACAAAAGTGCTTCGCCGAAGTCTAAAATATCGACGACTTTGTTATTTTGAGATGTCGTAACATCGTATCTCCACGGTGTTACAGGCAAAGTCAATTTTTCACTTTCACAGCTCAAAATGACTTTCCTGTAGTCGCCACCGCCGCTTAACAAATAACTTGCGATTAA
>CAJOIN010000018.1:5196-30199 GCA_905234515.1 uncultured Selenomonas sp. | reverse complement strand
TTATTTCGACCTCCTTGTTCCATTCTCCTGCAAACCGTTTTACGGACAAATTGCCACTGCACATCGCTTAGGCAGCCGACTTTTCCGACCGTTCCCAGTGAAGTAGTACACTTTAGTTGCCAGACAACTTCACTTCAAATATTTTCCCTCCAAATTTGCCAGAGTTCCGTCCATCTTCAGTTCAGCCAGTACGAAGTTGATATAGTTCAGCCATTCCTGGTCGCCTTTTTCCATAAGTATGCCACAAGAATGACGGGTGAAAGGCTTATCCTTGAGAGGAGCGGCCAGACGCTTGTCCATGCGGACATAGTGAGCAGCCTCTACTGTTTCCGTAATCATGATATCTGCTTTGCCCTCTGCAATTTGCCGGGGGATGTCTGCATTGTCATTATAGACAATAATCTGCGCCTGTTGGAGATTCGCATGGGCAAATTTCTCGTTTGTCCCTCCTGGATTAATCATCACACGCACTTCAGGCCTGTCAATGTCTGCCAGGCTTTGGAAACGTTTTGCGTCCTTGGCGCGGCAGAGTATGGTCTTGCCAAAAATTCCCTCCCCATATGCATCTGACATGGCCATGGACTTTGCCCGGTTGTAATTACGCGAAATACCACAGAGGGCGATGTCGAATTTTCCTGCCTGCGTGTCAGCGGCAAGCGTCGGCCAAGTCGACATACTGGATTTTTACCCCCAGGGAATCAGCAATAAGCTGTGATAGCTCCGCATCAATTCCTTCATACTCTCCAGTTTGCGGGTTTAAGTACGACATGTGAATGTAATCCCCTGTGGTGCCAATCCGAATCGTCCCTCTGGCAGAAATATCCTCAAGATGACCAGCATCTGCATGTCCTCCTGCCAGCATCAACGCTGCCATCAGAAGCAGGCATATCAGATTAACTGGTGAAATCTTTCTTTGTATAACGGTCTCCACCTTCCCCATTTTTAGCGCTCATCCATCATCAAAAAACCTTTCTGATGCAAAATCTCTTGTTCAGATTTTACCGGTGGGAAAATTCTTGCGGATAATCATTTCGATATTGTCATCCTGCACAGATACACGCACATCATCGGCAATAGTGGCTACAATGGATTTTTCCAGTTCTTCAAAGAGAGCATCTACGTCTTCACCTTCATTCCTGCCCTGCTCCAGGCACAGGCGGTATTGCTCCAGGGACCACATCTGTATCTCTTCATAGCTAACACAGCCTACCATGTGATAATCCCCTACTGGCCTATTGGAGCCGCTCCCCAGGTAAAAGAGACTGCCTTCAATAAAATCTTTGATTTTGCCCATAATTCCCACAGGTGCTTCATTACGCTTATGGGTTGACGTGTTTATTAGATCCTGTCTTTTCTTGAAGTTCATATCCGCTACAGCCAAAAGATGCAATTCACAGCTGCACTCCTCTGTGCTTTCCATCCAAAAATCTGCTTCAAAATCCTCCACAATGGCCCTTACCATGCCCATAGTTTCCTCAGCCAGAAGGCGTGCTCGCATGGAGTTACGTTCATCAAATCCCATGGAACGGCTAAAAGACTCCACTTCATCAAGAGCTGCGGTCATACCGCGTCCGTTGCTGCTAACTACAATCTTTTCTGTTTTCATGCCCAGAGCCTCCTTCTACATGACTAGCATAAAGGGGCTGTGATAGCGCAGCCCCTGTTTTTCATGATATGAATTCTTTAACGCGCAAATACATTCCGGCAAAGCTCCTGATCCTGCTCCGTTTTTTACTCTATTTTTTATTCTACAAAATTGAGCATAATTCCTGCCCATCATTCACAAGTCTGCTTCTACCCTATTAGAAGGTCCCTGTGTTATAATTATCTTAATATGGCACGCCAATGCACCTTGCCATTACGTGCTGAATGTCATACTATAAGCATATATTGAATTTTGCGTCTATGAGCTTCAGGAGGAGCGTTATGAAAAAGAAAATCCTTCGTGCCATGGCTTTGGCAGGGGTCCTGCTGACGGCCAACCTGTCCCAGGCTATGGCTGCCCCTATTCCCCTTCGCGGTATTATTGAAGGCTTTTACGGCACGCCCTGGTCACAGGCAGATCGTCTGGACATGATGAGATTCTGCCATCAGGAAGGCCTGAACGCCTATATCTATGCCCCTAAGGATGACCCATACCACAGAGCCAAATGGCGGGAACCCTATCCCCAGGAGAAACTTGCAGAGCTCAGGACCCTCATCAATGAAGCTCATAAACAGCAGGTAAGGTTCATCTTTGCCGTTTCCCCCGGGCTGGATATAAGCTTTTGGGGAGAGTGTGGCGACAAGGACCGCCTGGCCATGCAGGAAAAGCTCACCGCCATGTATGAGCTTGGTGTACGGGACTTTGCTATTTTCTTTGATGACATAGAAAACAAGGATGCCAAAGGCCAGGCAGCTTTCCTGAACTGGCTGGAGGATAATTTCGTCAAAAGCCATGCGGATATAGCGCCCCTCATCACCGTTCCCACCGAATATTTCCGGGAAGACATGACAGAAAAAAAACAAATCAAGCCCTATACCAATGATTTTTCCACAGAGCTTGACAAGGACATCCTGGTGCTCTATACAGGTGAAAAGGTGGTGCCAGACGGGCTGAAGGATGAGGATTACCAAAAAGCCAATGACATCTACGGACGCAAGCTGGGCCTTTGGTGGAACTATCCCGTCAGCGACTATTTGGAAGCCAAGCTGGCTCTGGGGCCTATCGAAAAGCTGCCTCATCGAAAAACGCTGCCGGCCATCTTCTACAATCCCATGAAATATGCCGAGCTCTCCAAAATCAGCCTCACCACAGGAGCCAAGTATGCCAGACATCCCCATAGCTACAGGTCACAAAGAGCCTGGAAGCAGTCCATCAAAAAAGGATATGGCAATCTTGCCTCGGACATGACCAGATTCGCCGACCACTCCCAGCACATGAAAGTCAGCTGGGCTGAAATAGGCCCAGAAGATGGAAAGAAGCTGCGCTCCTTGGCTGACGCCTACTGGCAGGCCCGTAAGGATGGGAATAAACGCAAAATAAACAAAGCCCAGAACAAGCTAAAAAGTGAGCTGCAACAGCTGGACATCTCTTTGAAAAAACTTTTAGCCTCTCTGCCGCCAGAAAAACTGGACCAGTGCCGCCCACAGCTTGAGCAACTGCGCCGCATCGTTCGGGCAGACCTGCTGGGGCTCGACCTCCTGGCAGGAGAACAGGACAACGCCGTAAAGTTCGACCAAGCCCGAGTGGAAGTAAAAAAACACGAGCAGGAAGCTATCATCTCAGAAAAAAGTGCCTATGCCCTCCTGACAGAAATAGAAACAGCCCTGCACTGACAAAACACTCAAAGAACTCGTCCCAGCCAAATTTTATGGCGGGACGAGTTCTTTTTCTATTAACTTGCTTTACGACAATCCCCTTTATAACTACTCATATATGCTTTTTCAAACGCATGCGCAGTTGGTTTTTCCCCTGTTCATACGAATAAGAAAGGACAGAAACGATATTTTTCAGGATAGCTGCAGAGGAAAAAGCCACCTCATCTTCATCTTCTACGCCCATCTCATCTTCCAGAGGATGATATTGCTTACCCCGATATTCGAACACAACTTCAATCTCTTTATCTGCTTCCCTGTAGAAAACTTCCACGTCAAGCAGGACAGGCTCATCTTTCCCATAACAGCCTTCCAGTACAGCGCAAACAGTCTCCTCACAGCAAAGCTGCAAACGCAGGTCATCTTTGCTGCTCAAGCCATATTTTTCGCCAAAAGTCATGATGCCACCCTGCATTTCCATCAGGTCAAATGTCCTCTCCCTCACCTCATAGCGGAAGGATTTCTGCCGCTGAATAAAGGCAATGGTCTTAGGCTTTTGGGGGTGTTCAAAGATTTCCTCCGGCGTGCCCTCCTCATAAATACCCTGCTCTGCGAAGAACAGCACCCGGTCTGCCACCTCCCGGGCAAAATTCATCTCATGGGTGACAATGAGCATAGTAAGGCCTTGTCTGGCCAGCATGCGTATAACCGCTAGAACCTCCCCCACCATGGTGGGGTCAAGGGCACTGGTAGGCTCATCAAAAAGCAAGAGCTTTGGTTCCATCATCAGGCTGCGGCAGATAGCAATGCGCTGCTGCTGGCCGCCGGAAAGGACTTCAGGGTAGGCTTCTGCCTTGGCCAAAAGCCCCACCTGGGCTAAAAGCCCCTTAGCCTTCGCCTCCGCTTCCTCCCGACTCATGCCCAAAAGCTTCACCGGGGCCAGGCAGAGATTATCCATGACATTCAGGTGCGAGAAAAGAAAGAAATTCTGATAGACCATGCCCATCTGACGGCGGATCAGGTCAACCTCAGCTTGCGGGGCAGTGATTTCCTGTCCTGCAATGGCTATGCTGCCCTTGTCCGGCACCTCCAGAAGTTCCAGGGAGCGCAAAAAAGTACTCTTGCCACAACCAGAACTGCCGATAAGGGCAATGCACTCTCCTTCCTCCACCGTGAGATTGACATTTTCCAGTACAGCAAGCTCACCGAAGGACTTGCAAAGGCATTTCACCTCCAGCATACTCATGAGCCTTCACCTCCCTGCTTCCTGTCCGACAGGGCAAAGAGGCCGTAGACCAGATAGGCCATGCCTATATAGATGAACATACCCACCGTCATCACCAGCATGGGCTGCATAGTACGGGAGGCAATATTGCTCATGACCCTGGTGAGGTCTGTGATGGTCACATAACCCACTACACTGGTCCACTGGATAAGATTCACCACTGTGGATTGGTAGACAGGCTTGGCCAGATGCACCAGTTGGGGCAGGGTGACATAGAAGAAGGCCTGCCTGCGGGAAAACCCCAAAGTCCTGGCTGCTTCTACCTCCCCCTTGGAAAGAGCCATCAAGGAGCTTCTGAATAGTTCTGCCACATGAGCAGCCGTATGCAGGGAAAAGGCCACCACAGCCACCGCCAAAGGACTGAAGCCGTTGCCAGCCAGAAAGCCATAATAGAGAAGCATCAAAAGCATCAGCACAGGTGACCCGCGCAGTACTGCAATATATGCTCTTGCTAAAGCGCCGCCTGCCCCTCCTTTCATACGCAGGAAGCAGACGGCGGCACCCAATATAGTTCCTAGAGCAAGAGAAAGCAGGGAAATCTGCACGGTGACCCAAATCCCCTCCAGAATGGTGCGCCAGGCATCACCCTGGATAAAAACCCGATATAAGGTCTCCTGCAATTCCATAACAGCTCCTTATTTCTTCACAGCAATATGGACAATCTCATCCTTGTAATAAGGCACGGTAGTTGCTACTCCCTTGGGACGGTCAAAGTCGGCAGGACGAATATTGAACTTGTCCTCAGGAACTACTGCCCAGAAAATCACATCCACGTTCTTGGAGGAAAGTGCTGCCGCCCTTGCCCCGCTGTCAACCTGCACAATCTCGATATTCCTCTGCAGCCGCTTGCCGATTTCTGCCAGCACAGCCGTATTGAATCCCGCAGGCTTGCCATTAGCCAGCACCAGGTCAATGGGCGGCAGGTCGCCTGTGACTGCCACCTTCAAAATGCGTCGGCCCTCGACATTTTCAAGAGGCACAGCAGGAGGCTCTTCCCCAGCCTTTACATTCTTGATATATTCCTGGATCAGTTTGTCCAGGGTTCCGTCATCCTTCATGGAGGTAATGGCCTTGTTCACTTCCTCCAACAATTCCTTATCATCATCACGCATGGCAGCACAGAAACCGTCCTCCAGTTTCACTTTCTTGAAGTCCGTCTGAGTGAACTTGTCATTTCTGGCCATGAGATAATCTGCCACGCACTGATATGTACTCATCTCGTCGATGCTCTTGGATTCAAGCCCCATCTGCATGGAGTTGAGGTTATTGTAATAGGTGATATCAAAAAGCATATTGGCAGGGAAGCCTCCCCTTTGCCCTGCTTCCTTCATCGCTGCCGCATGCTGCTGCTCACTCATGTTCATATTAGTAAGCATACCAAGCTTCACAGGCTTATTATCCCCGGAGCTCTTGTTCGTATCCCCGCTAGTGCCACAGCCAGCCAGGACAGCCCCTGCCAAGGCACAACTCACGAGCACTCCTAAAATTTTCTTCAGTTTCACATTCATTTTCTTTAACCTCCCGTTTCAAATATCCTAATCCTAATCAAAGTGCATCTACGATAGTATTCAACGACCACCCGAAATGTTCCTGCTGTATTCCAAGGGAATAAGGGTTTCAATGCCAAGCTTGCTCACTTCATCGCTGTAAAGGTTGTTACCCTGCTTTTCAAGAATCACCAATGCTCCAGCATGAACTGTACCAGGCTGGAGGAATTTTTGGCCGCCAGCTTGGTAAATTCCTCAAAACTAATAGGGGAACTATCGTCTGCTTTGTCTGAAATGGCTCTCAGTATGACAAAGGGAATCTTGTTTACATAGCATACCTGGGCTATGGCTGCACCTTCCATCTCAGCACAATCCCCGTCAAACTCTGAGATAATCCTGTCCTTTGCCTCCTGCGAGGAAATAAATTGGTCTCCAGAGCAAATCCGCCCTTCCACTGCCCTGACCTGAGGCAGTGCTTCCTTTACCGCTTGTACAGCCTTCTGCCTAAGCTCTTCATCAGCTGCAAAGGCCACTTGCCCTGTGTAGGGAATCTCTCCCTTCTTGAAACCGATGGCCTCCACCGTGAAATCATGCTGTACAGCATCCACCGAGACCACAATATCCCCGATATCAAGTTTTGTATTCAAGGAACCTGCTACTCCTGTATTGATGATATGCGTAACAGCAAAGTCATCCATCAGAATCTGGGCACAGATGGCCGCATGAACCTTCCCTATGCCACTTTGCACCACCACCGCTTTCATGGTACCGAAATTACCCTCGCAGAATTCCATTCCTGCTTTGGTCTCCCTGCGGGTAACCTGCATATTTTCTTTCAAGGTATCCACTTCCGGCTTCATGGCTCCGATAATTCCTATCTTCATTTCCATCTGCTCCTTTACTCCTCTTTCCCTTATCTCAGAGATACCCTGTTTTATTTCTACAAAAATAAACACAATTCCTGCCTCTCCATCCCCCGCACGTCTTCTTAGGGACTGGTCCAACATCAGCCAGCTTCGTTTTTTATTCACACACTGGTATTTACTATAAAAAACAACCTAGTGAAGTTTCACTAGGTTGTTTTGGGTTAAAGCTATATGGACTTGTTATTTATATCCTATCGCTTATTCATTTTCGCTTGCTGCCTTGGCGGATTCAGCAGCCTTAGCCTGCTCCTCACGGCGCTTGGCAGCGGCCTTGTTTGCCTCCGTAATGGAAGTAGCGATTTCTTCCATGGTATAGGCTTCGATGATGTCGCCTTCCTGGAAGTCGCGGAAATCCACAATGGAGATACCGCACTCGTAGCCTGCAGCCACTTCCTTCACCTCGTCCTTGAAACGGCGGAGAGAATCAATTTCGCCATCAAAGATTTCGATGTTGTCACGGATAATGCGAATCTTGGAGTTGTTGAAAATCTTGCCATCCAGCACATAGGAACCTGCGACCAAGGCCTTGGAGAACTTCATGACCTTGCGGATTTCCACACGGCCCTGTACAACTTCCTTGTACTTGGGCTTCAGCATACCGCTCATGGCATCCTTCACATCGTTCAGGGCGTCATAGATGACACGGTAGGTGCGGATGTCGATGTTCTCGTTGTCTGCCATCTTGCGGGCATTGGCATCGGGACGCACGTTGAAGGCGATGATGAGAGCGTTGGAAGCAGATGCCAGCATGACATCGCTTTCGTTGACAGCACCTACGCCGGAATGGACGATGGATACACGCACTTCATCGTTCTTGTTCAAGGACAGCAGGGAGCTGTTGAGAGCCTCCACAGAACCCTGTACATCGGCCTTGACCACAATGTTGAGGTCCTTTATCTCACCTTCCTGAATCTGCTGGAACAGGTCGTCCAGGGAGACCTTCTTGGACTTGATGAGTTTGGTGCGCTGACGCTCCACACGAGCTTCGGCAATGGAACGTGCCTGCTTCTCTTCCAGCACTGCCAGGATATCACCGGCAGAAGGCACATCGTTGAGACCAAGAATCTCCACAGGCACAGAGGGGCCGGCCTTCTTCACATTGTCACCACGGTCGTTGACCATGGCGCGAACCTTACCATAGGTAGTTCCGCAGATGATGGAATCACCAATGCGGAGGGTACCGTTCTGGACCAGGACAGTAGCCACAGGGCCACGGCCCTTATCCAGCTTGGCCTCAACGATGACACCACGGGCATCACGGTTGGGGTTGGCCTTAAGCTCCTTGACCTCGGCCACCAGCAGAACCATTTCCAGCAGGTTGTCGAGACCCATGCGCTGCTTAGCGGAAACGGGCACCATAATGGTGTCTCCGCCGTATTCCTCAGGCACCAGGCCGTGCTCCATGAGCTCCTGCTTCACGCGGTCCGGGTTGGCACCGGGCTTATCAATCTTGTTGATGGCCACGATGACGGGCACATCAGCGGACTTGGCATGATTGATTGCTTCAACGGTCTGAGGCATAACACCGTCATCGGCTGCCACCACCAGAATAGCGATATCCGTAATCTGGGCACCACGGGCACGCATAGCCGTGAAAGCCTCATGGCCCGGAGTATCCAGGAAGACAATCTTCTTGCCCTGGCACATAACCTGATATGCACCGATATGCTGGGTGATGCCGCCGGCCTCATGGGTAGAAACAGAGGTATTGCGGATAGCATCCAGCAGGGAGGTCTTACCATGGTCAACGTGTCCCATAACCGTCACCACAGGGGGACGAAGCTTAAGGGACTTGGGATCATCCTCAATCTCGGGGATGATGGTGGGGTCTACCTCAGGCGGCAGCTCTTCGCAGGTTACACCAAACTCAGCGGCCACCAGGGCAGCTGTATCAAAATCAATCTCCTGATTGATAGTGGCCATTACGCCCATCATGAACAGCTTCTTGATGATTTCTGCGGCAGTGTAGCTCATCTTGGAAGCCAGGTCCTTGACAGCAATGCTCTCCCCTACCTTGATATGCTTGGGACGGGCAATCTCTGCCTTAGGCGCAGGCTGCTGAGCTCCACGACGATTGTTCTTATTCTTGCGGCCATTGCGACGGTCATTGTTGAAGCCGTTGTTGTTGCCGCCACGGTCATTCTTTTCATTGCGGCGGCCGTTGCGCTCGCCCTTTTCATTCTTGTTGCCGTTGCGCCCATTGCGGTTATTGCCGGAACCAGAGCCGCGATGGTCACGACCGCCATTCTGACGGTCGCCGTTTCGCTCACCGCGTTCATGGTGCTCAGTATGGCGCTCGTTCTTCTGTTCGTCCTGATCTTCTCTATGCGCAGTCTGCTCGCGATGCACAGGGCGTTCACTTTTCTCCTGCACCGGCTTGCTGACTTTCTTAGCCACTGCCTTGGCTTTTTCCTCTTTGGGCTGGCTATGCATTTCAGCCTTCTCCTTGACACGGCCGTCCTGGCTGCTGTAATCCTTGACAGGCTTCTTCTGCGGCGCATCCTGAACAGCTGGCTTGCCAGACTTCTGCAATTCCTGCTTTACCAAATTATACTCTGCCTCGCCTACACCGCTGAAATGGTTATTTACTTTATAGTTGTTGCGCTTCAGAATATCCAGCACAACCTTGCTGTCCGTATTGAATTCCTTGGCCAATTCAAAAACTCTGCGTTTTGACATTGATCCACCCCCGTTTATTTTCTCATGGTTCCTCCGTAAGCTTTTTCAGCTTCGCAGCAAACCCCTCATCTGTAAGGGCCGCTGCCGCACGGTACTCTTTGCCGAGACATGAACCCAGCAAATCGCGGCTCAATGTCACCACATAAGGAACCTTATATCTTTCGGCTAATGTTAAATATTTTTTCCTGGATTCTTCCGCCGTATCCTCTGCTATGATAAGCAGGACTGCCTTGTGAGCCTGCATGGCCTGCTCCACTGCAAAGGCACCTGATACGATGCGGCGTGCCCTCTGGGCCATGCTCAGAAGGTTCATCTGACGCTGGACACTAGCTTCCGAAGTCATGACTGTACCTCCGCCTCAGCGCTGCCCAAAGTCATGATTTCAGCTTTCAGCTGTTCATAAACTTCTACAGGCACCTTGCTTTTGAAGGAACGCTCCAGCCCCTTTGACTTCTGTGCCGCAGCCAGACATTCAGCCTTTGGGCAGATATATGCACCGCGTCCTGGCATTTTGCCAGTGGCATCAACAGCATATTCCCCCTCAGGACTTCTGACAATCCGTACCATAGCCTTTTTAGGCATGACTGTCTGGCAGCCCAGACAAAGTCTTTCAGGAAGTTTTTTAGTCTTCATGACTTACTCGACCTCTGCGGTGAAGGACGCTTCGCCTTCCACCTCGACCTCGTTCATGTTTTCATCCAGCACTTCACCAGCGGCCTGGCTCTCACTCTTGATATCAATCTTCCAACCGGTGAGTTTAGCAGCCAGACGTGCATTCTGGCCCTCCTTGCCAATGGCCAGGGAAAGCTGATAATCAGGCACTACCACACGGGAAACCTTTTCTTCCTCGTTAACAGCCACAGAAACAACCTTAGCGGGGCTAAGAGCATTGGCAATCAACTTGGCAGGATCATCATTCCACTTGACGATGTCGATTTTCTCGTCTCCCAGTTCGTCAACCACCGCCTGTACACGCATGCCGCGGTAGCCAACACAGGAGCCTACAGGATCCACAGCCTCATCACTGGAGTACACGGCAATCTTGGAACGATGGCCGGGCTCACGGGCCACGGACTTAATCTCCACAATGCCATCCTGGATTTCAGGAACTTCCAGCTCAAAGAGGCGTTTCAAAAGACCGGGATGGGTACGGGAAACCACAATCTGGGGGCCTTTGTTGGTCTTCTTGACCTCCACCACAAATGCCTTGATACGGTCGCCATGCTCGTAGCTCTCTCCAGGAATCTGCTCAGCGGGAGTAAGCACAGCCTCGGTCTTGCCCAGGTCGATGAAAACATTGCCATTTTCTACACGCTGCACCAAACCGCTCATGATATCGCTTTCGCGGCTTTGGAACTCATCATAGATAATGCCGCGCTCAGCCTCACGGATGCGCTGCACCACTACCTGTTTTGCCGTCTGAGCGGCAATACGGCCGAAATTGGCGGGAGTGACCTCGATTTCAATGACATCGCCTACTTCGTACTCAGGACGAATAGTGCGTGCCTGTGCCAGGGAAATCTCCGTAACCTCATCTGCTGCCTCATCAACCACAGTCTTGATGGCATACACATGATAGTGTCCGGTGTCACGGGAAAGGGTCACACGCACATTCTGTGCTGAAGCAAAATTACGCTTATAAGCGGAGATAAGTGCTGCTTCGATTGCCTCGAACAGCACCTCCTCATCAATGCCGCGTTCCCTACCCAACTCGCGAAGGGTTGTCAAAAACTCCTGTCCGCTGTCCTTCGCCTTAGCTTTTGTAGCTCTTCTTGCCAAAGTAATGTTCCTCCTAATATTGCAGGGCTGTTGCCCCATATTACCTGTTAAAAATCTATATGCAAACGGATTTGAGCAATTTTATCCAAGGGAAGCTTTTGCTCACCATCCAGGGTAATGCTATCTTCATCAGAAGCACTCAGCACACCTGTCAGCTGCTTATCCTTGCAGCCCTCCAAAGGAGCGTAGAGAGTCACATCCACAGCTTTGCCCTCCTCGCGCTTAAAATCGCGAGGCTTTCTGAGGACACGATCAATTCCCGGAGAACTCACTTCTAATATATAACTGTCAGCTATAAAGTCCTCAGCGTCCAGCCGTTCTTCCAGCTTCTCACTCAGACTCTGGCAGTCATCTATTTCAATGCCGCCTTCCTTATCGATAAAAACCCGCAGGTACCAGTCACGCTCTTTCACATACTCAACGTCTACGAGTTCAATTTCCTTCTGTCCCTGCAAAAGCTCCAGGGCGATGTCTTCCACCTGCTGTTCGATATTCTCTTTTCGGGCCATCTCTCCACCTCCGTCTGTGAGCCTTCTGATTAAACTTTTTTACATAAACATGAAAGAGTGAGCCTAAGCCCACTCTTTCCAAAACGCTTAAATTCAGATGACGTCAAAATCTATCAGCCAAAACACTCACAATCAAAATATAAACATACTCGAAATCAACTTCTTAATTATAGCATGCGGTCTAAGGCTTGTAAACCTTCAACTGTACAAAATTTTATACAGTATACTATTTGACTACCATTACCGGAATGGTGGACTCCTCTACCACCTTCTGACTGACACTGCCAATGAGAGCTCCCTTGAAGAGCCCCAGTCCCCGGCTGCCCATGATAATCATATCGCTCTTTTCCTGTTCAGCTACCCTCAAAATTGCTTTGTGGATGCTGCCAGTCTCCACATGCTTGGCTGCCCGAAGATCTGCAGGAATCTTCTCCCAGATTCGGTCAAAGACTATGTGGCTGGGAATATCCTTGTTGATATTGCTGGCCACATATACAAAATCAAGATCAGCTTTGCACTTTTCCGCAAAGAAAATAGCTTCATCCACAGCCTTGCAGCCATTCACTGAACCATCTACAGGTACCAGTATCTTATTTATCTTGCCCATGGTGAAAACCTCCTCGTACTAATCTTTGTATATGGTGTATTTCGTTAGGGAAGGTTAAAACTCCTTTTTTTAGACAAGATTTTTCCTGATATTTACGGACCTGGAGCCTGAAAGATGATTTCAGGGACATGTTTTAAGCTTATAAAGCCCTTCATTATAAAACACTTGACAGAGAACAGGTGGATAATTATAATATTTAATGTGTTAACGGGATGTAGCACAGTTTGGTAGCGCGCATCGTTCGGGACGATGAGGTCGCAGGTTCGAATCCTGTCATCCCGACCATTTGAAAATCAAGCCGGCTTCTTGAAAGAAGTCGGTTTTTTGTATGCGCCAAAATAAAACGCCGCAGCTGCTCCCCCATATAAAAGGATTTTGCTTGTCAGGCAGAGAATAGATAATATGGTTTAATGAATCTTAAGTAAGGAGGGTTTGTTAATGGCTATGGCAAATCCTGGAGATATCATTTATGTCAAACGCAAAGGATATAACCATTTTGGCATCTATGCGGGCAATAAGCGCGTCATTCATTACCACAAGGAAAAGAATCCTCTGCTCTGCGACGGTATTGTAGCAGAGACAAGTCTGGCAGAATTTATGTCAGACAGTGATACAATCTATGTGATGAATGCCGTAGGTAAATCTGGCTCCCCCGTGCTCTTCGACTGGATTATCAAGAAACTTCTAGGCGATGATGCCATTATCTTCTCACCGCAGGAAACAGTAGCCCGCGCCCGCAGCAAAATCGGCGAGCAGGGATATAATCTTCTCCTTAACAACTGTGAACACTTTGCTTTGTGGTGTAAGACCGGCATCGCCAAGTCTGCCCAAGTGGAGGATGTTCTGGCACATCTCGCCATCCATCTTCCCAGTCCCCAAACAAATGAAAAAGATGGTTGATCAGCCCTTTCGGCCGGTCAACCATCTTTTTTTAGAAAAGCAGCTTTCTTATGACCATAAGAGAGCTTGCCAAAATCCACTTTATTTGCTCTTCCCCTTATCTATAAAAATCCACCCCAAAACAACTACAGCCAGGAAAAGAGGATAATACAAATAAGGAATAATGCTCAGACTGGTAATCCCTGCAATAGCCGAAGCAATAAGCAGCTGGGCGCCATAGGGAATAATACCCTGGGCAATACAGGAACATGTATCAAGAAGGGAGGCGCTGTCCCGAGGGGCAATATCATACTCCTCGCTGATAGTCTTGGCAATAGGTCCGGCCACCACTATGGCCACAGTGTTGTTAGCCGTAGCCACATCCATAAGTACCGTAAGCAAGCCAATGCCCAAACGGCCACCTGTTTTCCCTTTGAAGTTGGTACGGATAAATGCCAGCAGGGCATCAAAGCCGCCGCCGTCACGCATGATGGCACTGATTGATGCAGCCAGGATGGTCACAATCATTGTTTCAAACATGCCGTTTGTTCCTGTTCCCATGGCCGAAAAAGCCTTGGATAAGTTTGTCATGCCTGTGGCAATGCCCAAACCGAAAAACAAGACTATGCCCGTCCCCAATACCAGGAAAACATTTCTACCGATGACTGCCATAATAAGCACAATAAAATATGGCATAGCCAGCAACAGAGAATAATCAAATTGTCCCAATTCTGCCGGCGAGCTGGATAGGGAAGCTGCAAAAAGCACAGCCAGGGTAACAAGGGCTGCCGGCACGGCCAGCTTGAGATTGGCATAAAACTTATCCTGCATGCGTGTGCCCTGAGTTCTGGTAGCTGCGATGGTTGTATCAGAAATGAAGGACAGATTATCCCCAAACATTGCACCGCCTACTACCGAACCCACCGTCAAAGGCAGACTCAGCCCAGCATCCTGAGCAACTGAAGCTGCGATAGGCACCAATACTGTAATTGTGCCAACACTGGTGCCCATGGACATGGAAATCAGGCAGGCGATAAGGAAAAGCCCTGGCACTGCAAAAGCCCCTGGTACAAAGTTCAGCAGCAAATGTGCTGTGCTCTCTACACCACCGGCCGCTTTTGCTATTCCACTGAATGCCCCTGCCATCAAGAAAATAAACAACATGATAATGATATTTACATCACCAATGCTTTTGGCACAAAGCTGGATGTTTTCGTAAAACTGCCGTCTGCTGTTTTGTAAAAAGGCTACAATCAGGGCCAGGCCAAAGGCCACCACCACGGACATGACATAAAAGCCCATCTGCCCTTCTACTGGTGCAATATACTCATACCATATACCTGCTCCCAGATAAAGAACCAAAAACACTAAAATGGGGAGCAATGCAATTGCACGCCCCCTGGAAGGTATTGAAGCCTGCTCCATGTATTTCATCATCCTTTGCCATGAAAATTTCACACTGTTCCCTATTATACAGCATGAAGCAGGCAGCCTTCAACCAAATCTATGCTCAGTTTCCTTTCCAATCCTCCCCCACAGTGCCTGTTTCCCGCATTTCGCTGGCAGCAGCACTCATGCGGTCGAAGGATTCCCTGACACCGCTCTGATTATGCTCATAATTCACAGCATGCTTGGCGCTGATGCCTATGGAGGCTGCTTCAGATACAGAATCTATATTGGCGCCCATGAAAATGAACTGCCAATGATATTCCTTGGTGGCTTCTTCAATCATGGACTTTACTGCAGCTTTGCTGTACTCCGTGCTGTTATTCTCCTTACCATCTGTCATGATAAGGAAGAGGACACGCCTGCGCGCCGGGCAGATGCCCTCCTGCTCCATTCTTCCCATAGTGCTTGTAATAGTCCTGCCTACTGCATCCAAAAGAGCCGTCATCCCCCGGGCATAATATTCCTTGGAGGTAAGTTCCGACACCTTGTTTATGTCAGCAGCTTCCACAAGCTTGTCATATTGGTCATCAAAGAGCACTGTGGTAACTTCGGCACTGCCCTTTTCCTGACGCTGCTTCTCCAAAAAGGAATTATAGCCGCCAATGGTGTCCTCTGCCACCGGCCTCATGGAGCCTGAACGGTCAAGTATGCAGATTATCTGTACAGGTTCAGCGGTGGTCCTGTAACAGGACAAATTATGTTTATGGGACAGGGCGTAATCCTGGACAATTTCCTGTGAGGGCTTTTCTACCGTCAAATCTCCAGGCAGTTCCCTGGCAAAGCACAGGCTGTTGCCTGCCATAAGCATCATAATGCCAAGCAATAAACTTTTGAACATTTAACACAGCTCCTTCCACAACACATCATTTGACACTCCCCCATATACCCCAAAAGGCCGCTTGATGTTTAGCGGCCTTTATGAATAAATATTTTCAAGAACTCACAGGGGCTGCAAATGGCTTACATATCCGGACGAACGCCAGTCTTGCCCGTAAACTTATGATAATTGCCCCCCTTGCGGCGGCTCATTAATTCATTGAAAAGCTCTTCCGGTGTGATGTTATGGTAAGCCAGCAGAACCAGGCAATGGTACCAAAGGTCGCCCATCTCATAGACGAAGCGATAACTGTTTCTACAGCCTCTTCCCCAACCTTCTTCAGTATCTTGTCCTGGCCTTTTTCAAAGAGGTAATTTGTATAGGAACCTTCCACAGGATTAAGACGCCTGTCCTGAATCACTTCATAAAGGTCATTGATAACCTTGGCCAATGCAGTCTGGGGTTCAGGAGGAACCACGGCAATGCCCTTTTCCTCCATGGCACTCAGCAGACGTCCGCTAAAGCAGGAATAGGTGCCGGTGTGGCAGGCCACGCCAGTCTGATGCACGCGCAGCAGCAAGGTATCACCGTCGCAATCATAGGAAATCTCCATGACCCGCTGTACATTACCGGAAGTCTCGCCCTTTTTCCAAAGCTGCTGGCGGTTGCGGCTATAATACCAGGCAAAACCGGTTTCCAATGTCTTCCTCAGGGATTCTTCGTTCATATAGGCAAGCATTAAGACCTGACCGTTTTCTTCCTGCACCACCACGGGCACAAGTCCTTTTTCGTCAAACCTCACCATAGAAATATCAATCTTTGCTGCATCCATCATAACCTTACCTCCACTCCTTTTGACCTCAGGTATTCCTTGACCTGTCTGATGGTAAATTGTCCATAGTGAAATACAGACGCAGCCAACACAGCATCAGCCTTTCCTTCAGTCAGCACATCATAAAAGTGAGACAGTTCCCCGGCTCCGCCGGAAGCAATAACAGGTACCTGCACAGCCTCTGAAACAGCCCTGGTCAGTTCTATATCATAGCCAGCCTTGGTGCCATCTGCGTCCATGCTGGTAAGCAAGATTTCTCCTGCTCCCATGTCTACAGCCTTCTTGACCCATTCCAAGCAATCCAGGCCCGTGGGGGTACGGCCGCCGTTGATATAGACTTCCCAGCTATGGTCACCATTGCGGCGGGCATCAACTGCCAGAACAATGCACTGGCGGCCAAATTTAGCCGCCCCTTCGCTGATAAGCTCCGGGCGCTTAATAGCTGCTGTATTCACGGATATCTTGTCCGCCCCGGCCTTCAATAAAGCCCGCATATCATCAGCAGCCCGTATGCCGCCCCCCACTGTAAAGGGGATAAATACCTGGGAAGCGCAGTCACTAGCCACCTGCACAATAGTATCATGCTTGTCACTGGAAGCAGTGATGTCAAGAAAAATCAGTTCATCTGCTCCTTCTTCATCATACTTGGCAGCCAGCTCCACTGGATCTCCTGCATCACGCAGGCCAACAAAGTTCGTTCCCTTGACTACCCTGCCATCCTTCACATCGAGACAGGGAATAATGCGTTTCGTGTAAGTTGATTTCTGCATCTATGCTGTCACTCCTTGCCTGCCTGATATATCAATCAGGCCATCCGAGAACTTTGTCCACGGCATTCTGCCAGCCATCGTAAAGTGCTCCACGATGCTCTTCATCCATCTGAGGAGTAAAACGTATACCCTCATGCCACAGAGTGCGAAGCTCATCCATACTCTGCCAAACCTGGGTGGCCAATCCTGCCAGATAGGCAGCCCCAAGTGAAGTAGTTTCTGTAATATAAGGCCTGATAATGGGAATCCCCAGCATATCAGCCTGGAACTGCATAAGAAGATTGTTCTGGCTGGCACCACCATCTACCCGCAAATCTTTGATGTCAAAATCAATATCTGAGCGGACTGCCTCATACACATCCCTGACCTGATAGGCTAAAGCACAAAGGGCTGCCCGTATGATATGTGCACGCTGGGTCCTTTCCTTAAGTCCTATAATCATGCCAGTAGTACGCATATCCCAGTAAGGGGCGGAAAGCCCCCTAAAGGAAGGCACAAAATAAACATCATCTGTATCAGGCACCTGCTTGGCAATCCACTCCGAATCAGACATGGAATGCAGAATGCCCAAGCCCTTTTGGAGCCATTCCAGGGTAGCGCCGGAGACAAAGATACTGCCCTCCAGCGCATAAGTCACCTCATCACCAATGCCCCAGGCAATGGTGGTTATAAGCCCATTTTGGGAATGCCTGAATTCATTCCCTGCATTCACCAGGAAAAAGGAGCCTTCACCATAGGAATTCTTGGCTTGCCCCTTATCAAAGCAAGCCTGTCCGAAAAGGTCTGCCTGCTGGTTGCCGATACAGGCGGCAATGGGAATCGCCGAACCAAAACAAGCAGGGTCCGTCATGCCATATATGTAACTGGAAGGATGAACCTCCGGCATCATGGAGCGGGGAACATGGAAGTGTTCCAAAAGCTCTTCATCCCAATCCAAATTCTTCAAATGAAAAAGCATACTGCGGGAAGCATTGGAATAATCAGATTTCCACATCAGCCAGGTATCTACCGTACCAAAGACAAGATCTCCCCGCTCTGCCAGCTCTCTGGCCCCTGCCACATTATCAAGTATCCAGCGAATCTTGGTGCCGGAAAAATACGGATTGATGACCAGCGATGTCTTCTGGCGAATCTCTTCCTGCAAGCCTTCCTGGCGAAGCTGCTCGCATATCTGAGCAGTCTGATAGGACTGCCAGCTTATGGCTGAATACACCGGCCGCCCGGTATAACGATTCCAAACCACAGTGGTTTCCCGCTGGTTGGTAACAGCCACCGCTGCTATTTCCTGATGGCTGATATTAGCCAGACGCAAAGCCTCCTGCGCCGTCCACAGCTGTGTGCTCCAGATTTCATCAGCATCCTGTTCCACCCAATCTGCACAGGGAGCGTTCACGCTAAGCTTTTTTTCTGCATAAGCGACCATCTCACCTTTTGGGTCAAAGATGACCGCTCTGTTCTTAACCGTACCTGAATCAAGTGCCAAAATAAACTTTTTCTGCATCGGATATCCCTCTCAGCTAACGGCTGACTACAGAATCAACGAAATATCTATAACTCACAATTTTAATTATATCATCTTTAGAGTCTTTATGCAGAAAAAAAAGAGAGCAAGCCAGATTCACACCCAGCCTGCTCCCCCTTGATTATTTCTTTCCTGTACTCCCACGCTTGGTCATGGGAACGCCCTGCTTGCAAAGAGGGCATTCTTCCGGCTTGTAGGTTTCCACATCCATGTGCAGGAGTGCCGTGCAGGGCACATCCCCAAAGTTGGCCTTGCCGCCGCTGCGGTCTACCAGCATACTCACTGCCACAGGCATGCCGCCGTGAGCTTTGACTACCTCGATGACTTCCTTGATGGAGCCGCCAGTAGTCACAATATCCTCCACAATCAGCACACGCTCCCCCTCATGGAGAGAGAAGCCCCGACGGAAAGTCATCTTGCCATCTACCCGCTCTGTGAAAATAGCTCTAGTGCCCAAAGCTTTGCCTGTCTCATGGGCCAGCAGAATGCCGCCAGTCATGGGGCCCACTACTGTTTCAATATTGGCATCCTTGAATTTTTCTGCCATAGCCTCGCAGAGTTGCTGAGTGTACTTAGGCTGCTGAAGCACATTGAACTTCTCCACATAATGAGGGCTGTGCAGCCCGGAGGTCAGAAGGAAATGGCCATCCATGATGGCTCCGGTTTTTATAAGCAATTCTTTTACTTCTGCTTCAGTCATTTATTTACCTGCTCCATTTCTTTGATAATATCATTGGCGGCTTTTACCGGGTCGACAGCTTGTCTGATAGGTCTTCCTACCACCAGATGGCTGGCTCCTGCTTTCAGGGCTGCTGCAGGGGTAGCAATACGGCTCTGGTCACCTACACTGCTGCCTTCAGGACGCACTCCGGGAGTTACCACCAAAAAGTCGCTGCCACAACCCTCATGTATCAGTTCAGTCTCATGGGGAGAGGCCACTACACCATCAAGTCCAGCCTTTTGGGCCAGCTTGGCAAAGCGCACGGCAATGCTCTTGATTTGCACATTCTGGGCAAACCCTAAATCATCCCACTCTTCCTGACTGATACTGGTCAGCACCGTCACGGCTATAAGCTTGGGACAGGGCACACCTCTTTTTTCAGCCTCAGCATGGAGCCTGTCTGCAGCAGTTTTCATCATAGTGAAACCACCACCAGCATGGACATTCAGCATATCTGCACCAAGGTCTAAAAGGGAACAAAGACCACTGGCTACTGTATTGGGAATGTCATGGAGTTTCAAGTCCAAGAATACTTTTTTGCCCTGCTCCTTGAGCCAGATAACCGACTCACTGCCTACACTATAAAAGAGCTCCATACCTACCTTGTAAGTGCTGACACTATCTCCCAACCTGCCAACTAAATCCTTGACTTCTTCCATAGTGTGGAAATCCAAGGCCACAATCAAACGGTCGTCTGCCATATCTAAAAGCCCCTTTGTTGTTAGTTATTTTCCAGCCAGCCTACCAATTCACTGATATGGCTGAGATTCTTTTGGGACAAATAATCATCCAGTCCTTCACAAATCTTCATGGTAACAGCCGGGTCAACAAAATTCGCCGTTCCCACAGATATTGCATCCGCTCCCGCCAGGAAGAACTGCACTGCATCCTGCCAGCAGGAAATGCCCCCCATGCCGATGATGGGAATCTGCACTGCCTTTGCTACCTGATATACCATACGCAGAGCCACAGGCTTAACGCAGGGACCGGAGAGGCCGCCTGTCACATTGCCCAGCACCGGGCGGCGCCTCTCAATGTCTATTTCCATGCCCATCAGGGTATTGATAAGGGAAATGGCATCTGCACCAGCCTCTTCCACCGCTTTGGCTATCTGCACTATATCCGTAACATTTGGGGAAAGCTTGATGATGACAGGCTTTTCCGTATGAAGCTTGGCTTCTCGCACTACTGCTGAAGCTGCCTTAGGGTCCGTGCCAAAGACAATGCCGCCCTCACGTACATTGGGGCACGATACATTGAGCTCAATGGCTGCTACCCCTGGTACATCCAGCATTTGGGCCAAAACACCATACTCTTCCACAGTGCTGCCGGAGATATTCACTATGACATTCATGTGATACTGCTCCAGCCGTGGCAAAGTCTCCTGCAGGAATAGTTCCACACCTGGATTTTCCAAACCGATGCAGTTCAACATACCAGCACCGCCGGCAGTCTCGGCAATGCGAACCCCTTCGTTGCCCCGGCGAGGCTTCAGAGTGGTGCCCTTGACCATGACACCGCCCAAAAGGGACAAATCCACAAAGTCGGCAAATTCTTCTCCGAACCCAAAGGTTCCTGAAGCTGTCATCACCGGAGTTTTCATATCCAGTCCCAAGAGTTTTATATGCAGGCGTTCAAACTTGCTCAAAAGAACACCTCCTCAGCAGGAAACACAGGACCATCCTTGCAGACCTTACGCCTGCCTGAAAGGGTATCTATAGAGCAGGACAGGCAGGCTCCCAGGCCGCAACCCATGCGCCGCTCCAAAGATACTTCACAGGGAACCAGCTTCTGCTTGCAGACCTCATAAACATTTTTCATCATGATTTCCGGACCACAGACTACAACACGGTCATAATTACTGCCAGTCAGTATCTGAGGCAGAAGAGCCGTAACATAGCCTTTCGTTCCCAGACTGCCGTCATCTGTAGTCAGATAGATGTTTTTTGTGCAAGCAGCAAAGTCTTTCTGCCAAAAAAGCTCCTCAGCAGTGCGTCCTCCCATCATGATATCTACATCAACCTTGCGGGCAGACAACCACTTAGCGTAATAGAGCAATGGCGACAGCCCCATACCGCCGCCTACCAGCAACGGTTTGGCAGGATTGACAGTGAAGCCATGGCCCAAGGGGCCAAGAACCTGCACCATATCCTCAGGACAAAGCCTGGACAAAGCCTCAGTGCCCCTACCCAGGACTCGGTAGTTAAGGACGATATTGCCATTCATGGTATCAACCTCGGCCAATCCCAGAGGGCGGCGCAACAGGGCAGCCCCCTGCTTGATGCCTACCTGCACGAACTGGCCGGGACGGGAGCGCAAAGCAATGCTTGGTGCCTTAAGCGTCATCCTGTAAACATCCTTGCTCAGCTTTTCCTGTTTTTCGACTGATGCTTCCACATCTACTTTGGCAGGCAGGCTGGCAAGAGAGGCTACCTCTTCTGTCAGATTCCGTGAATCCTCACGCAAGTCCATCGCCGCCTCCTACATAATCCTGTACCGCCAGGGAATACACAAGACGCCGGTCTCTCATAAAGGACAGCACTCTCAGCACCTCCCAGGCTGTATCAAGGGAAGTCAGGCAGGCAATGCCGTGCTCCACTGTAGCCCTGCGGATGCGGAAGCCGTCCTTGGCGGAGTGCTTGCCCTGGGTCAGGGTGTTGATGACCATGTTGATCTGCCCCTGCTTGATCATCTGGATAATGTCCGTGCTGCGCTCATGGACCTTGCCCACCACATCCACATCGATGCCCATGCTTTTGATGGCCCTTGCGGTGCCTTCGGTGGCTACCAGGCGGAATTCCAAATCAGCAAAGGCCTTGGCCAGCTGCTTCATCTCATCCTTATCCTTGTCTGCCACGGTGAAGAGCACGCAGCCCTTGGTAGGCACATTAAGACCGGAACCAACCATGGCCTTATAGAGTGCCCGGGCATAGTGGTAGTCGATGCCCATGACCTCACCGGTGGACTTCATCTCGGGTCCAAGGGAAATGTCCACGTCCGTCATCTTGGCAAAGGAGAACACAGGAGCCTTTACTGCCACATAGGGCTTGGGAGGCACCAGGCCGGACTTGTACCCCATGCCCTTCAGAGTCTCGCCCATGGCAATGCGGGTAGCCAGGTTCACCATCTTGATGTCCGTAACCTTGGACAGGAAAGGCACTGTTCTGGAAGAACGTGGGTTCACCTCGATGATGTAAACCTCCCCTTCCACCACCACAAACTGGATATTCAGCAGGCCCTTCACATGGAGGGCAGTGCCCAGACGCCTGGTGTAGTCGATGATGGTGTAAATGACCTTGGAGGACAGGGTCTGAGGCGGATAAACCGCGATGCTGTCGCCAGAATGGACTCCGGCCCTTTCCACGTGCTCCATAATGCCGGGAATCATTACATCCACGCCATCGGAGATGCCATCTACCTCCACCTCGGTGCCTTGCATATAGCGGTCCACCAGCACCGGATGGTCAGGGGTTACCTTGACGGCCCGGCTCATGTAGTCGCGCAGCTCAGCCTCATTGTAGACAATCTCCATGGCTCTGCCACCCAGCACATAGGAGGGACGCACCATAACGGGATAGCCGATATTGGCAGCACCGTTCACAGCGTCCTCCAGGTTGGTGACGCTGATGCCCTGGGGGCGGGGAATGCCCACCTGAGTCAGCACTTCATCAAAGCGCTCACGGTCCTCTGCCCTGTCGATATCATCCACAGCGGTGCCGAAAACTTTTACTCCCGCTTTCTGCAGCGAAGCCGCCAGGTTGATGGCAGTCTGACCGCCAAACTGGACAATAACGCCCTCAGGCTGCTCCTTGTCGATGATGTTCAACACATCTTCCACTGTGAGTGGCTCGAAATACAAGCGGTCGGAAATATCAAAGTCCGTGCTGACCGTCTCTGGGTTGTTGTTGATGATGATGGCTTCAATCCCCATCTCCCTCAGAGCCCATACTGAATGCACTGAGCAGTAATCAAACTCCACGCCCTGGCCAATGCGGATGGGACCTGAACCTAGCACAATAACCTTACGGGCATTACTGGTCTTCACCTCATCCTGCTCGGCATTGAAGGTGGAGTAGTAGTAAGGCGTAGCCGCCTCGAACTCAGCTGCACAGGTATCTACCATCTTGTAGCATGGCAGGAGTCCCTGTGTCTTTCTCATGGTGCGGATCTCGTCCGTGGTCTTGCCGGAAATCTCTGCAATGGAGCGGTCAGCCAGTCCAACCTTCTTGGCCTTGGACAACAGGCTGGGAGTAAGAGGCTCCTCTGCCAGTCTTACCTCAATGTCGGTGATGTTCTTGATTTTGTTAAGGAACCAGTTATCTACTTTTGTGATAGCATGAATTTCGTCAATGGTGGCAATACCACGCCGCAAAGCCTCCGCTATCACGAAAATGCGCTCGTCATTGACCCGGGCCAGATTCTTCTTAACCCTTGCATCATCCCAGGAGACCACCTTCTCCATATACAGGCGGTGCACGCCGATTTCCAAGGAGCGTACGGCTTTCAGGATGGCCCCTTCAAAGCTGCGGTCGATGCTCATAACCTCGCCGGTGGCCTTCATCTGGGTGCCCAAGGTTTTGTCTGCATAGACGAACTTGTCAAAGGGCCAGCGGGGGAATTTCACCACGCAGTAGTCCAAAGCAGGCTCAAAGCAGGCCTTGGTCTTCTGTGTCACCGCATTGGTGATTTCATCCAGAGTATAACCTATGGCAATCTTGGCAGACACTTTGGCGATAGGGTAGCCCGTAGCCTTGGAAGCCAGAGCAGAGGAACGGCTGACACGGGGGTTGACCTCTATGACATAGTACTTATTGCTATTAGGGTCCAGGGCATACTGGGCATTGCAACCGCCCTCGATACCCAGTTCGCGGATAATGCGCAGGCTGGCAGAGCGCAACATCTGGTACTCGTGGTCAGACAGTGTCTGAGAAGGAGCCACCACAATGCTGTCGCCGGTGTGCACGCCTACCGGGTCAAAGTTTTCCATGTTGCAGACGGTGATGCAGTTGTCATTGCCGTCACGCATGACTTCGTACTCGATTTCTTTCCAGCCAGCCACGCTGCGCTCAATGAGCACCTGGCCTATCATGGAGTAGTTAAGGCCCTTGATGACAATCTCTATAAGCTCTTCTTCATTCTCTGCAATGCCGCCGCCGGTGCCGCCCATAGTATAGGCAGGGCGCACAATGACAGGATAGCCAATTTCATCGGCGAAGGCCACAGCAGAAGGCACATCTTCAACGATGGTGCTCTCAGGGATAGGTTCCCCCAGCTTCTGCATGGTCTCCTTGAAGAGTTCGCGGTCCTCAGCCTGCTCAATAGCTTTCAGCGGAGTACCTAAGAGCTCTACCTGGTATTTCTCCAGCACGCCTTTTTCAGACAGCTGCACAGCCAGATTCAGGCCGGCCTGCCCACCGAGGGTAGCCAGCAAGCCGTCCGGACGT
>CAJOIN010000018.1:0-5157 GCA_905234515.1 uncultured Selenomonas sp. | reverse complement strand
CATGATGGTGGCGGGATTGGAGTTGACCAACACCACCTCCAGCCCCTCTTCCTTCAGGGCACGGCAAGCCTGGGAACCTGCGTAGTCAAATTCTGCTGCCTGGCCGATGATGATGGGGCCCGAGCCAATAACCATGACCTTTTTGAGATTTTCCTTCTTTGGCAAAGCTTATTCCCCTCTCATCATATTCCAAAATTCGTCGAACAGGTACATGTTGTCGTCAGGACCAGGCGAAGCCTCCGGGTGGTACTGCACAGAAAAAATAGGCAGTTCCTTGTGGCGCATGCCCTCCACCGTACCGTCATTCACATTCACATGAGTGACCTCTAGTGGCAAATCCCGCAGTGATTCTTCCCTCACAGCGTAACCATGGTTCTGAGAGGAAATAGTGACCTTGCCCGTACGCAAATCCTTCACCGGCTGGTTAGAACCGCGGTGGCCAAATTTCAATTTGTAAGTTTCTGCTCCCATGGCCCGGGCCAGGAGCTGATGTCCAAGGCAGATGCCGAAGATGGGTTTCTTGCCCAGGAGTTTCTTTACCTCAGCCACAATATCATCCACATCAGCAGGGTCGCCTGGCCCGTTGGAGAGGAAGATACCGTCAGGGTTCAGCGCCAGCACTTCTTCAGCGGTGGTGCCTGCGGGCATGACCGTCAGGCGGCAGCCTTTGGCAGTCATGGCGCGCAATATATTCTGCTTCACACCGAAATCCATAGCAACTACATGGGGAGGATTTTCTTCTTCAGCCGCTATTTCGTAGGTTTCTTTGGTAGTAACTTCCTTTACCACCTGTGTTTCGATGGGGACAGCCAAAAGCTGGTCAATTTCTTCCTTGGAAGCTTCCTCAGGCACAATAATGCCCTTCATGGTACCTGCAGCACGGATATGGCGGGTAACAGCTCTGGTATCCACCCCATAAAGGCAGGGAATCTGCTGCTCAGTCAGGAACTCTGCCAGGGAGCGCTCATAGTGCCAGTTACTGCCCTCAGTGCAAAGCTCACCAATAATGAAGCCACCCACAAAGGCCTTGCGGGACTGCATGAAAAGCTCCGCCGTGCCATAGTTGCCCACCAAAGGATAGGTCAGGGTCAAAAGCTGACGGCAATAAGACGGGTCCGTCAGGCTTTCCTGATAGCCGGTCATGCTGGTGTTGAACACCACTTCACCAGTAGCCCGGGCCGTCCCCAGCAATTTGCCAGAGAATACAGTGCCGTCCTCTAAGATAAGTTTGCCTTTTTGCTCCAAAGAAGTCACCTCATTATTTATTCCACAACCCTGCCGTCACGCATGACGACACGGCCATCTACGATAGTCATTACAGCCTTGCCTTTGAGCTTGCGGCCCGCAAAGGGAGAATGGCTGCCCTTAGTGTAGAAGGCCTTTTCTTCCACCACCCACTCCTTTTCAGGGTCTATTACTGTTACATCGGCAGCCTTGCCTTCAGTCAGGGTGCCAGCCTCCAACCCAAGCAGCTTGGCAGGCTCATAGCTCATTTTGGACACCAGGGTAGGCAGGTCAAGCTGACCCTCATGGTAAAGATCCGTAAGCATAACACCTACTGCAGTCTCCAGGCCGGGGAAACCGCTAGGAGCATTGTTGTATTCACGGTCCTTTTCCTCCACAGCATGAGGGGAGTGATCCGTGACCACCGCATCAATGGTGCCATCCTTCAAGCCTGCCAGCAAAGCTTCGCAGTCCTTCCGCGAGCGCAGGGGGGGATTGATTTTTGTAGAGCTGTCAAAGAGTTCCACGCACTCATCAGTCATGGTCAGATGCTGAGGCGTAACCTCGGCAGTGACCTTCACGCCCCGCTTCTTGGCATCTCTTACCAAATCCACCGCACGGGCAGAGCTGATATGGGCCACATGGAGTCTGGCATCAGCATACTCAGCCAGCAAAATGTCCCTGGCTACGGCAATGTCCTCTGCTACCGTGGGACGGCCTTTTAACCCCAGCATGGCGCTGCGGTGTCCTTCATTCATGACGCCCTCAGCGCAAAGGGTGGACTCTTCCTCGTGGTTAATGATAATCTTGTCAAAACTGTGGAGATAATCGAAGGCGTTCAGCATGACCTTGGCAGAGGAATCAAAATGGCCATCATCGGAAAAAGCCACTGCACCGGCCTGAAGCATGTCCCCCAGCTCTGCCAGTTCCTCTCCCTTTTGCCCCTTGGTAACAGCGCCTATGATATTTATGTGGATAAGTCCGGCTTCCCTGGCTCTTTCCTTCAGGCTGCGAACCAAGGCTGCCGTATCTACCACCGGTTTGGTGTTTGGCATGGTAGCTACACGGGTGAAACCGCCAGCAGCCGCCGCTTTGGAGCCGGAGATAAAGTCTTCCTTGGCTTCCTGGCCTGGCTCACGGAAATGCACATGCATGTCCATAAAGCCAGGTGCCACCACCTTGCCGGCTGCATCATAAATCTCGGCGCCTTTTGCCGGCAAGTCCTTGCCGATGGCCTTGATTTTTCCGTCTTCAATCAGTACGTCTGCCACCTGGTCGAATTTATTTTCCGGATTGATGACCCGGCCGCCTTTTAACAAGATATTCATGCCTGTTTCCCTCCTGTGAGCACCAAGGTAAAGAGTGCCATACGCACTGCTACGCCGTTCTGTACTTCTTCCTGAATGGCGGAATTATCTCCATAAGCCACCTGAGGAGAGATTTCCCAACCTTTGTTCATGGGGCCAGGGTGAAGAACAAGAACATCATCCTTGGCAAGCCTCAGACGCTCCTGATTGAGCCCGAAAATGCGGGCATACTCACGGGTAGTGGGGAAAAGCCCCCCCTGCATGCGCTCCAGCTGGATGCGTAGCACCTCGATGACATCGGCGGCCTCGATGGCCTCCTCAACGCGCTCGTGAACAACCACTCCAGACTCCTCACACAGGAAGCGGGGCAGCAAAGTCCTGGGACCGGCAATATGCACTTCCATGCCCATCTTGCGCATCCCCTGAATATCGGAGCGAGCCACACGGCTGTGGAGCACATCTCCCAGAATGGCCACCTTCAGGCCTTCCAGCCTGCCTTTATGTTGTTCAATGGTGAAGAGGTTCAGCAGAGCCTGGGAAGGATGGGCATGGGCACCGTCACCAGCATTCAAAATCACCGGGCTTGCCACCCTGGCAGCATATTCAGCAGCTCCCTCAGCCTTATGGCGCATAACGATGGCGTCAACCCCCATAGCCTCGATGGTATAAAGCGTATCCCTGAGGCTTTCGCCCTTGACAATGCTGCTGGTGCCGGAGGTAATGTTTACCACATCTGCCCCCAGATATTTGCCTGCCAGCTCAAAAGAGGTACGTGTGCGAGTACTGGGCTCATAGAACAAAGTAACAATGGACTTCCCTCTCAGAGCCGGCACCTTTTTGATATCACGATGGATGATATTCTTCATCTCCTTCGCAGTATCAAGCACCAAACGGATTTCCTCCGTCGAAAAATCTTCCAGCCCCAGGATGTTACGTCCCCTCAAGGAGACATTGTTCTTACCCAAGCCACTCACTCCTTCTTAATTATGTAATAATTATACAATAATAATGTATAAACTTACAAGAAGAAATATTGCCCATCATGCAAAGCCTGTGACAGGATTTAACACAACACCTGCTTCTATCCCCTATCAAAAAAGGAGCTATCTCATGCGTGTATGCATAAGAAAGCTCCTGGCTTTGTACAGACCTATAGCGTAGACTAGCTCCTCTTACGCGCATCACGGTACGCATTTAAAGGGCGATATTCTCTTGTTGCTGCTGCAGATCTTCATCTGCGTTTATGACATTGTATAACTTTTTTGTCAGAAATGCAAGGCTTATCTTTTGATGTCAAGGTCAAATGTCCTGATGTAATTATTATTCTCTACTGGCCAGCCCTTCCTTAACCAGAAAATTATATATCCCCTCTTCATTGTTGGCCAAGGTAACTTCTCTAGCCTCCTTTTTTATGTCCTCAGGAGCATTGGCCATAGCCACACTGCAGCCCACATAGCGAAGCATCTCCAAATCATTGTAGTTATCACCGAAGGCCATAGCTTCCTCTGGTTTGAAGCCATAGTGAGCCAGCAGAACTTCAATGCCAGTTGCCTTGGAGACGGATTCATCCATAATCTCCAGCAAAACTGCTGAGGAACGAACCACATGAAGATGCGGGAAAGCCTCCCCCAATTCCTTTTCCATCCTGGCACAGGCTTCCGGCTCGCTCATGGTCAATATCTTATGGGGCAGAATATCCTGTGCCAACAGGGAGGCAAAATCCGCCTCTTCCGCCACAGCCGAAGTGATATCCATTTCCTGCTGGACCAGCCTGTCCCCAGTATCCCTCACATACCATTTGCGCCCGGCATAATAATTGACCGTCACTTCTGGAAAGTCCTGCTGCAGACGCTGTAAAACAGAAGCTGTGGCTTCTTTGTCCATGGTCTTGCTGTACAGCACCTCTTCCTTTTCCGTCAGCACCAGCGCCCCGCTGTAGCTGATAATGGGAATGGTCACGCCAATATGTCTGGTAATGGGATAGATGGCCTCAGGCATGCGGGCCGACACCAGAGCAAAGGGAATCCCCTTGCCTAATAGTTCACGCACTGCACCTGCTGTATGGGGCGTAACCTTATGCTCAGAGGTCAGAAAAGTGCCATCAATATCGGAAAAAACTATTTTATAATTCATTTTATCAATCCCCCTTAATAATAAAATTATAGCGTGACACCGCCCTTCCAAACAAGCGAAAAATCCCCGGGGAAATCACTTCCCCCGGGGATTTTTTGCAGTCAATGACAAATACATCATTGCCTCTTTAATTCATCTCAGCAATCCGCCTTGCTGCTTTCTTAGTAGGTTATCTTTGACCTGGGTGTAAGATAGATGACATCTTTGCTAGGATTGTAGTAGTACCTCAGCTTTACCAAACCGAAGGTATCATAACGAGCCTCGCTGAAGCCTACCCTTGCAGGGAAATTCTGTAAAATATCTGTCGCTCCATCTACTTTCTCATTCTCCGGCATTTCGTAATTCAGCACATTGCCATCCTTGTCAAGAATGGACTTTGCCACGATGCAGCCACGGAATCTATGACCGTTGCCGATGATCTTCACCGGGCTGTAGGGAGCAAAGAGGATGCCCCGAAAATCCGCCTGGAGCTCGAAGGTCAGCACCTGGGACT
>CAJOIN010000017.1 GCA_905234515.1 uncultured Selenomonas sp. | reverse complement strand
CCACTCCTGCATTATTTTCAACATATCAGCTTGCCCAAATGTCCAACATCTCCCCACCGTAGGATATATCATTTCCCCAGTCATTGGATGTTGAATAGCATACACCATACCTTGATGTGTTAATGCACCTGGTGCAAATGGATTATCACTTGTCCACCGCTGTACATCATTATCTGGATTTTTATATATTTTATCCATCTCTACAGTTCTTGGCAATTTGTTCGGTTGCCAACTTCCCTGCTTGCTATATACCAATATATGCTCTACTTCATTTACGATACCCTTGGAATCATTACGAGTAGAATATGTACGCTGCCATGAGATATTGGACACAAAGCAATCCAAACCAAAAATCTCATCACAAATAAACTTCAAATTTGTATATTCCCTGTCATCAATGGAAATCCAGATACTCCCATCTTCCGACAAAAGTTCCCTTAATAGTTCAAGCCTTGGATACATCAAGGTAAGCCAAGTAGAATGTTCCACATTATCATCATAATGCTCAAAAGCAGAACCCGTATTATACGGAGGATCAGCGTATATGCACTTAACACGTCCCTTATAATAGGGTAACAAGGATTTAAGTGCCGCCAGATTGTCCCCCTGTATCAGCATATTCTCCGAATCATCACCATAACCGAGGTTCCTATCCTCTTTAAGCAATCGGTAAGGCACCCTCCCTGCCGCCTTTACCGCCTCTTCCTTTCCATTCCATATTAGTTCCGGCATCTATGCTAAACCTCCATAATTTCTTAGGCAATACTCTATCTTTCCCCATCATATAAATATATCATATCATCACTCTTTTATCTATATGATTAATTAATACATATATATTTTCTTAACATATCTACCATATCTTTTGAATTGCTTAACAACCTAGTTTCATAAATCGAATGACAGCAAAATGCCTTCCCCTTGCGGAGAAGGCTAAATAGGCCATCTACAAGGTTATGAAACGGCCACATATTTTCCATAATACTCTTAGGGTTAATATACTCCCTCCATGCTCGCCACATAGTCCTTCTGCTCCAATACCTTATGTCCCTCCATCCTCAACAGGGCGCTTTTACTTGCTATGCCGCCATATCCTGTCAACACGCCATTATTACCGAAATTTCTCCACCACTTGATAATATTACTCATAGCTATACAAATACAGTTCATCCGGGCATATATCTTGCCCATCTGGCCAGATAACAGTATAACCGTCCGTCTTTACCGCTTTAAAATATGCAATATTTCTCAATTGACCATACCAATCACCCTTGATGTATGGCTTGACATCAAACTTTTTTTCTTCACCATTATCAAACTTAACATAAATAATATAATCATCACTTGGCGTAACAGAAATCGCTGTTGGTCGAAGCATATCTATCTCTCCTTTTTATCTTAAAGGATCAATTTTAAAGTATCCCTCACCGGCAGAAAGCATTCTCCAATTCGCTGCAAGTTCGTCTTCATGGATTGCCATCCATCCCTCCAACATCTTCAATTGTTTTTTAGGAAACTCTCCCTCTAATATTTCTCCATCTAAAGCAATGACAATCTCAAAATCACCATAAAGAGCATGTATATGCGCTTTGTGATGTTTCCCTCCAAGTTCACATTGCATTCTAACAATTATTCAAAAAAACATTGACAAAGCAGGCATTATCTATCCATCTCCCTATGAGCAAGAACAAAAACATCTCTTTGCCTAAAGTTTAGCACAAAAAAATGAAATTTTCTATATAATTTCAAACCAGAATAACCTCTGTGCCTCCCTCTTTCAGTTCCTGCACCAGGCTGGGCTCGGCGCCGCTGTCGGTGACCACGGCTTCAATCTCTGGCAGCCTGGCCACAATCTCAATGACGAAGACGAGCTGGCAGAGGATATGGATGCCTGGAGAAAACTCCAGCCCCTCCTGCGCCATGCAGCATAAATATTACTATTTCCTTATATACGCAAAAATCCCTCACCCGCAGGTGAGGGATAAATTTTTGTCTGTATGACAATTAGCCCAGGATAACCAGGGAATCATGCACCTTGACGCTCTGGCCGGCGGTGACATTGAAGGTCTTGACCACGCCGTCTGCATCAGCAGCAATCTCGTTCTGCATCTTCATGGCCTCGAGGATGAGGAGCACATCGCCGGCCTTCACAGCCTGGCCCTCGGAAGCAACCAGCTTCACAATCTTGCCGGGCATGGGAGCATCGATGGAGTGCTCGCCAGCGCCGGCGGCCACAGCAGCCTTAGCGGGAGCAGCCGGTGCTGCGGGAGCCGGTGCAGGAGCTGCCTTCGGAGCAGGAGCTGCAGCCTTGGGAGCTGCGGCAACCTTTTCTTTTACTTCCTCAACCTCAACCTCATAGGCAGTGCCGTTGACGGTAATATTAAATTTCTTCATGCTTATTCCTCCAAATACATATGATGAATATCATATTTCATAGCAGATGGCATATCGATAAATTTTTACTTCTCCACCTCATCCACCGCTACGCGGTCCCCCTTCCCCATAGGGGAAGGCTTTTACTTGCGGTTGGTGCGGGCAGACATAATCCAGGCATTGCTGGGCTTGATGCGTACGGCGCGGACCTTGCCGCCCCCCATCATCTGCACAGCAGCTGAGATAGCTGCCACCACTTCCGGGCTGATCTCTTTGGAACTCATGGTATTTACCTCCCTGAATGAACGGGATGAACCTCTCTAAGAATCAGAGAGGAATATTGCCGTGTTTCTTGGCAGGGCCGGACTCGCGCTTGCTGGCGAGAGCGTTGAGGGCCGTGATGACGTATGGACGAGTCTCGCAGGGCTCGATGACCTGGTCTACATAGCCGCGCTCTGCTGCCACGTACGGAGTAGCGAAGTTCTCCACATACTCTGCAGTCTTGGCTTCCTTGTCCGGGTCCTTGCGGAAGATGATGTTGGCTGCACCGGCAGGGCCCATGACCGCAATCTCGGAAGTAGGCCAGGCCATGACCTGGTCAGCGCCCAGCTCGCGGCAGCACATGGCTATGTAGGAACCGCCATAAGCCTTGCGGGTGATGACGGTGACCTTGGGCACCGTAGCCTCGCTGTATGCGTAGAGCATCTTGGCGCCGTGACGGATGATGCCGTTGTATTCCTGGTCTACGCCCGGCAGGAAGCCCGGCACATCAACCAAATTCACCAGCGGGAGGTTGAAGGCATCGCAGAAGCGGATGAAACGTGCTGCCTTATCGGAAGCGTCCACATCCAGGCAGCCAGCCATGACATTGGGCTGGTTGGCGATGATACCTACGCTGCGGCCGTCGAAACGGGCAAAGCAAGTGATGATATTGGTAGCAAAGTGCTGATGCACTTCGTAGAACTCGCCGTTATCGACAATACCGCGGATAACATCCTTCATATCGTAAGGAGCATTAGGATTGTCAGGCACTACGCTGTTCAGGGCCTCATCCTGACGATCCGGGTCATCGCCGGTATCAACAATAGGAGCATCCTCCATGTTGTTGCTGGGCAGGAAGGACAGGAGGTAACGAATCTGCTCTATGCAGTCGTCCTCGTTCTCTGCGGCAAAGTGAGCCACACCGCTGCGGCTGTTATGGGTCATGGCGCCGCCCAAAGCCTCTGCGGTGACTTCCTCAGCCGTGACGGACTTGATAACCGCCGGGCCGGTGATGAACATCTGGCTGGTGTTCTTCACCATGTAGATGAAGTCCGTGATGGCCGGGCTGTACACAGCGCCGCCTGCGCAGGGTCCCATGATGACGGAAATCTGGGGAATGACACCGGAAGCAGCGGTGTTGCGGAAGAAGATGCCGCCATAGCCGGACAGAGCATCTACTGCCTCCTGGATGCGGGCACCGCCGGAATCGTTGATGCCGATGCAGGGAGCTCCCATCTTCATGGCCAGATCCATGACCTTCCAGATCTTATGGGCATGCTTCTCACCAAGGGAGCCGCCCTCGACGGTGAAGTCCTGGGCATAAGCATAGACCAGGCGGCCGTCCACCGTGCCGTAGCCGGTGACTACACCCTCGCCGGGCAAATCTTTCTTGTCCTGGCCGAAGTTGGTGCAACGATGTTTCATAAACATGTCAAGCTCTACGAAAGAGTCAGGGTCGAAAAGACGCTCGATGCGCTCACGGGCAGTGTACTTGCCCTTGGCATGCTGCTTTTCAATGCGGGCAGCGCCGCCGCCCTGCATGATGTGCTCTTTCTTCGCTTTCATCAAGTCAATTTTCTCTTGAACTGTAGCCATTATATCCCTCCTAGAGAATATCACGCTTCTCTTATTTTGCACTATCCGGCACAAAATTGCAAGCTTATTTATGACTAGGTATCAAATAACTGTGGCTTAAGCAGCCATAGGCTGCATCAATCGTGCTGGCAGAGTTCCAAGAGAATGCCGGAGGATTTCGGATGGATGAAGGCAATCATGGCACCGCCGGCACCCTTGCGGGGCTTCTCATCGATGAGGCGCACGCCCTTTTCCTTCAGGTCAGCCAGGGCCTGCTCCAGATTGTCAACGCGGATAGCCACATGCTGGATGCCGCAGCGGCCGCCGTTCTTCTCCAGGTACTTGGCAATGGGGCTGTCCTCGGAAGTAGCTTCCAGAAGCTCGAACTCAGCGCCGTTGGGCGTGGGGAAAAAACCGGTAGTAACCTTCTGCTCCTCCACGGTCTCGTCCTTGGTATGAGGCAGCCCCAGGATATCGCTCCAGAAAGTGCCGGCCTCAGCCAGGTTCGGAACAGCAACACCAATATGATCTACGCCAAGAATCTTAAACATAGTAATCCTCCTAACTAAAATACATCTATATCACTTGAGCATCTCGCCCATGATATCTGAAACAAGGCTGTAGGGATCTGTCTCCCTCTTCTTCAGGCTTTCCACAAAGCCCTCCATGCGGCCTTCCGTGTGCTCCTTGATGCGCTTCTCAATGCCAGCGCTCAGGATATCCAGCAGCTCGTCTTTGGCCCGCTGGGTGCGGCGGCGGTTCAATTCGCCATTGCCTTCGATGTAGCTTCGGTGTTTTGCCACATCTGCCAGCAGGAGGTCAATGCCTTCGTTACGGCTCGCCACCACCTTGGAAATGGGAGGACGCCAGTCCGTCATGAGGCTGTCCAGGTCAAGCATCATGTTAATTTCCTTGACCAATTTGTCCGCCCCGTCCAAATCGGATTTGTTGACGGTAAAGAGGTCGCCGATTTCCAGGATGCCTGCCTTGATGGCCTGGATGTCATCACCCATGCCGGGAATGAGCACCACCACAGTGGTGTCAGCCGCTTTCACGATGTCCACCTCAGACTGGCCCACCCCCACTGTCTCCACAATGATGATGTCCTTGCCAAAGGCATCCAGGGCCTTCACCGCATCAGCGGTCTTATGAGAAAGGCCGCCCAGGCTGCCACGGGTGCCCATGCTGCGGATGAAGACACCTTCGTCCAGGGTCAGGGAATTCATGCGGATGCGGTCCCCCAGGATAGCGCCCCCCGTAAAGGGACTGGTGGGGTCAACGGCTATGATGCCCACGGTCTTGCCCTGGTCACGGTAGGCCTTGGCAATCTTTTCCGTCATGGTGCTCTTACCGGCTCCCGGGGGGCCGGTGATGCCCAGGACGTAGGCATGTCCCGTATGGGGATAAAGCTCACGCATTATTTCGGTAGCTTCGTCGTATTCATTCTCTATAGCCGTAATGGCTCTGGAAAGTGCCAGGCGGTTCCCCGCCAAAAGTTCTTTGGCTATGTCCAAATCATGCACCTCCTTCGCTGTATCAGTAGTTAGTATGTTAACGCAAGCGTTGGCATAATGCCAGTCGCAAGCGCCCCAGCATTGCAAAAGGGATGACGGCAGCAGAACCGCTGCTGTCATCCCTTGCCATACTAATTCAGCTTCTTACAGCTTCACATTGTTCTTGATGAACTCCACCACATCGGCAGTGTTGGTGCCCGGGGTGAAAACCTCTGCTACGCCGGCCTCCTTGAGAGCGGGAATGTCGCCCTCGGGGATAACACCGCCGCCGATGATGAGGGCATCGGTGAGGCCCTTCTCACGGACCAGCTCCACTACCTTCGGGAAAAGGTGCGGATGAGCGCCGGAAAGGATGCTCATAGCCACCACGTTTACGTCCTCCTGCAGAGCTGCTTCAGCAATCTGCTCCGGAGTCTGCCTGAGGCCCGTATAGATAACCTCGAAGCCTGCATCGCGCAGAGCGCGGGCAATGACCTTTGCGCCGCGGTCATGGCCATCAAGGCCCGGTTTAGCAACTAATACTCTGATCTTCTTTTCCATCTTCGTTACCTCCGTATCCTACAGAACCATTACAGGCTGATATGTGCTTCGTACTCGCCAAAGACTTCGCGCATCACGTTGCAGATCTCACCGAGAGTTGCATAAGTCTTGACGGCAGCCAGGATATGAGGCATCAGGTTCTCATTCTCGTCCTGGCAAGCCTTCTTCAGGTCAGCAAGAGCATTCTTGACGGCTTCGTTATCACGCTTAGCCTTCATGTCATGCAGCTTCTTGACCTGCTTCTCGCCTACGGAAGCATCTACCCGCAGGAGGTTCTTGGGAGGCTCTTCCTCAATCTGGAACTTGTTGACACCCACGATGGTACGGGCACCGGACTCAACATCCATCTGCCACTTGTAAGCGCTGTCCTGGATTTCCTTCTGGATATAGCCCTTCTCGATAGCTGCCACAGCGCCGCCCATGTCATCGATCTTCTGGATGTACTCCATGGCTTCCTTCTCGATGCGGTCAGTCATGGCCTCTACATAGTAGGAGCCAGCCAGCGGGTCGATGACATCGGCAAGGCCGCTCTCATAAGCCACAATCTGCTGGGTGCGCAGGGCGATCATTACGGACTCCTCGGTGGGCAGGGCCAGAGCCTCATCACGGGAATTGGTATGGAGGGACTGGGTGCCGCCCATGACAGCAGCTGCCGTCTGGAGGGCCACGCGGATGATGTTGTTGTTAGGCTGCTGAGCCGTCAGCATGGAGCCTGCAGTCTGGGTATGGAAACGGAGCATCATGGACTTGGGGCTCTTGGCGTGGAAACGCTCCTTCATGATCTTGGCCCAGATGCGGCGGGAAGCGCGGAACTTGGCGACTTCCTCCAACACATTGTTGTGGGCGTTCCAGAAGAAGGAGAGACGACCTGCGAAGGCATCAACGTCCAGACCGGCCTTGATGGCAGCCTCGACGTAAGCGATACCATCAGCAATGGTGAAGGCGATTTCCTGGGAAGCAGTGGAGCCTGCCTCACGGATATGGTAACCGGAGATGGAGATGGTGTTCCACTTCGGCACATTCTGAGAGCAATACTCAAAGATGTTGGTGATCAGGCGCATGGAAGGACGCGGCGGGAAGATGTAAGTGCCGCGGGCTGCATACTCCTTCAGGATATCATTCTGGATGGTACCCTTGAGCTGATCCGGAGCAACCCCCTGCTTCTCAGCCACGGCAATGTACATAGCCAGCAACACGGAGGCAGGAGCATTGATGGTCATGGAGGTGGAAACCTTGCCCAGGTCGATCTGGTCAAAGAGCACTTCCATGTCTGCCAGGGAGTCGATAGCCACGCCTACCTTGCCGACCTCACCCTCGGAAATCGGATCATCGGAGTCGTAACCGATCTGGGTGGGCAGGTCAAAGGCGCAGGACAGGCCAGTAGCGCCGGACTCGATCAGATAGCGATAGCGCTTGTTGGACTCCTCAGCAGTAGAGAAGCCTGCATACATGCGCATGGTCCAGAAACGGCCGCGATACATGGTGGGCTGCACGCCACGGGTGTAAGGATAGACGCCAGGGAAGCTGATTTCCTCTGCATAGTCATCTCCCTTGATGTCAAGGGGAGTGTAGAGGCGCTGCTCCGGCAGGTGGTCACGCTCAGGGAAACGGGCAATGGCCTTCTCGACACTCGCTTTGTACTTGGCGAGCTCTTCCTGGATCTTTTCGTTGCTCATAGTGAATCCTCCCTATTAAGTTTCATTCAGTGGATTTGGCTGCTTTGAATGCCAGCCTCTATTTTAAGTTACGGGGTATCTTTTACTTCATGCAGCCCGTCTCAAGGAACTTCTCATGGAAAGAAAGAGCTTCCTCAAGGATATGGGGCGTATGCGCATGGTGGCACTTCTCCGTGGCCCTGTTGTAGTAGTCAAGGAGAATCGGGCGATAGTCCGGATGTGCGCAGTTGTTGATGATTTCCAAAGCCCTCTCGCGGGGAGCCTTGCCGCGCAGGTCTGCAATGCCCTGCTCGGTGATGATGATGTCCACATCATGCTCCGTATGGTCGATATGGGAGCACATGGGCACCACAGAAGAAATCTTGCCATCCTTTGCCACAGACGGAGTGTAGAAGATGGTGAGGTAAGCGTTGCGGGCGAAGTCGCCGCTACCGCCGATGCCGTTCATCATCTTGGTACCGGTAATGTGGGTGGAGTTCACATTGCCATAGATATCCACCTCAATGGCGGTGTTCATGGCAATGACCCCCAGACGATGCACAACCTCGGGAGAGTTGGAAATCTCCTCAGGACGCAGCAACAAATACTTCTTGTACTTGGCCACATCCTTGTAGAAGCGGGCCATGCCCTCCGGAGAGGGAGAGAAAGCAGTGCCGGAGGCAAAGTTCAGCTTGCCGGCGTCGATGAGATCCAGCATACCGTCCTGGATAACCTCGGTGTAAACCGTCAGGTCCTTGAGATCAGAATCCACAAAGCCTGCGATAACAGCGTTGGCCACGTTGCCCACACCAGACTGGAGAGGCAGAAGGTTTTCCGGCATGCGGCCCTCGGCAATCTCCTTCTTCAGGAATTCCAGGGTGAAAGCACTCATCTTCTTGGAGTTCTCGTCGATGGGAGACAGCGGACGGGTATGGTCGGCAATGTCGCAGGGGACAATGTAGAGAATCTTGTCCGGGGTGCAGGGGATATAATTGGTACCCACCCTGTCATCTGCCTTAACTATGGGAATTGGCAGACGATTGGGAGGATCAAGGGGCACATACACATCATGCATGCCCTCCAGCTCCAGCGGCTGGGTGGTGTTGATTTCCACGATAACCTTGTCAGCGCTCTGCACATAAGAAGCAGCGTTGCCCAGGGAAGTGGTAGGAATGAGATTGCCTTCTTCAGTGATGGCGCAAGCCTCCACCAGTGCCACATCAATCTTGCCCAGGTAGCCGCAACGACTCAGCTGTGCACTTTCGGAAAGATGCAGGTCGAGGTAGTCAACGGAACCGTCATTGATCTCCTTCCTCAGGACAGTATCTGTCTGATAGGGCAGACGCTTCTTGATGCCGTGAACCTGAGCCAGCACATCATCAAGCTCCGGGCCGGTGGATGCACCAGTCCAGATATTCACGGAAAACGGCTCTTTCTTCATGCGCTCTGCCAATGCCAGGGGCACAGCCTTGGGATAGGCGGAAGCGGTGAAACCGCTGCAGGCCACATTCATGCCGGGCTTGAAGAAGGCTGCTGCCTCTTCAGCTGAGACAATTTTGCTCTGCAGGGCCTTGTTGCGTACACGATCGAGAATATCAATCATCGAAAGTCCTCCCCTTACGGATGGTTATAACATGAAGTTATATTTATGATGAATCATAATTATAGATTATCATACCACCCAATACAAATTATGCTCCATGACTTAGGATAGCACGAAAAAAAAACGCCGTCAAGCCTTGACTTGACAGCGTTTATGGTTTTTGTGACTTTCTTCACGTTAGTATTTATCGCTAAGCTTCGACCGTGTAAGGTAGTAGGACAAACTGCTAAGACCAATGGACAAATCCTCGTTGACGATAGGCAGTCCTTCAGGCACATGCATCTTGATGGGGGCAAAATTCCAGATGCCCTGGACCCCCGCCTCTACCAGCTCGTCAGCCACCCCTTGGGCGAACGCAGCAGGCACGGCGATGATGCCGATATGGATGTTCCGCTCCCTGACAATCTTTTTCAGGTTGCGGCTATCCTCCACCTTCACATGATTCACCACAGTGCCTATGACATGGGGGTCCTGGTCGAAAAGGGCCACCAGATTGAAGCCCAAAACCACAAAGTTTTGGTAATTAGCCAGCGCCACCCCCAAATGGCCAATGCCCACTACTGCAATGTTCAGATGGTGGTCAAGGCCCAGGATATGGCCCACGTTGCGCTTGAGCTCATTAACATAGTAGCCCACCCCCTTCTTGCCAAACTGGCCGAAGGAGGCCAAATCCTTGCGGATCTGCTCCGGGGTTATCCCTAAGCGTCTGCCCAGCTCGTCGGAGGAGATGATATCCAGCCCCTCGTCCTGTACCAGCCGCAGAGTGCGGAAGTACAGGGGCAGCCTATCGATGGTGGCTCGGGAAATCCCCGGCACCTTAGTCTTTTCCTTCTTCATTGCCGCCCTCTCCTTCCTTTTTGGGTTCAGGCTTCTTCATCTTCTCAAAAAGCGCCAGCTTGGCCTCTTCCTCAGGCTCAAGTTCTTCCTCTTCCTCAGCCGGAGCTTCAACTGCTTCAGTTTTTTCTTCCTTATTTTGCTTGAGCACCTCAGACAAATCCATCTCAAAGGTCTCAACCTTTTCCGGCTCAGGCGTCACAGCTTTTCCCGTCTCTTCATCCTCCTCTTCCTGATCTTCCTCCCGCATCAGGTAAAGGGAGGCAGCCATAGCCGCCAGCAGCCAGAAGAACATGGAGGAGGGGATATTGAAGAGCAGATGGTCTGTAAGACCGTTCAGGGCAATAGAGATAAAGGCCAACCCCAGGCCTAAGGCAAGTCCTGAAAGCAGCCGCCAATCCTCGATATCGATAAGCTCATGCCAAAACCTGCGGGCTGGCTGGGGCATAGAAGCCTCGATGGTGGCAGTGATATCCGCCAGCTCCTTGTCCGCCCCCTCATCCCTTAGGGTAAATGGAGTATCGACTATATGAAGCTTAGGCATGGTGAATTTAGCCCTGAAAGCGAGATAAATGCTGCCCAGGAAGAACCACATAAAGGCCAGCATGCCTGGAATGCCAATCTCCGCCGCATAATTCAGGTACATATTATGGGCATGGACAATGAGGATAGGCTCCCCCTGCATATAGAAGTCATACTCGGGATAAACCATGTAATAAGCGCCCCAGCCGATACCCAGGAAAGGATGATCCTGTATCATGGCCACAGTGCTCTCCCAAAGGGCCATGCGCAGCTCCGTGGAGGTGTCCACCTTGGTAAAGACGGACACCATCCTTTCGTAGAGCACAGGGTCCAAAAGCAGCAGAGCCGCTGCCACGCCCACGCAGGCCAGCAGCACCCGCCAATCCCTCAGAACACCGTAGCCAGCCAGCACCACAGCCAGCACCAGGCAAGCCCCCCGGGCATAAGTCACGGCCAGGCAGGCTGCCACAGCCAGGATAAAGGCGCCAATAGCCCAACGCCGTTCCTTGGTGCCGCAGTACACCAGATGGCCCAGTCCCAGGCAAGCCATGATGTCCAGATACCCCGCCAGGATATTGGGATTCTCCCAGGTAGAGAAAACGCGTTTCTTCAGCTCCGGGAAGGCCTCACCGTCCACCCATTTCATGGAGGCAGTATCTATGCCAAAGAGGAACTGGTAGAAGCCGTAAAGCACCACGAGACAAGCAGAGATTCCCACTGCTGCCAGCAGATGACGTATCTGCCGTGGCTCCCTCAAGACCTGGCCTGCCAGGAAGTAGGTGAGGAGATACACCCCCACCAGATTGTAGTAATTGTAGAAACTGAACCCCTTGTCCGGGGACATGATGATGGAAGCCCCTCCCAACAAGGCAAACAGCACCGCCGGCACGTCCAAAGGCAGATGGCGGAAATTGAAATCCTTCTCCAGACGGAAACGCACCAAAAGCAGCGCCACTCCTGCCAGCAAAGCAATGGTGGCTCCCAAAGGCCACAGAGCCAGCAGAAATGCCTCGGCATAGAGAGCATTTTCCGTCCAGCTCTTGAGATAGGCGGCGTAACGGGCCCTGGCCGCTTCCCGCCTCAGTTCCTGCATACCTTTAGTATCAGCCATGGACTTCACGCTCCCTTCCCTTCCGGGCCAGCAGGCTCTGGCGGAGCCCCCCCACCAGATACAGGGAGCCGCAAAGCACCAGCAAACGCTTCCCGCCGGCCAGTTCCAAAGCCCGTTCCAGGGCCTCCTCATTGTCCTCATAGGCTTCCACATGGCTCACCCGCCCAGAAACCTTCTTGGACAGTTCTTCCACCGCCTCGGCCCGGTCTGACTGGGGCGGCGTCACCACCACCGTGTCATTGGGCCTTAGCAAAGTCTCCAGCATATGCTCGATATCTTTGTCATGGAGAATGCCCAACAAAAACACCCTCTCACGGGCAGGGTAGTACATATCCAGGCTCTCCCGCAGGGCTTTGATGCCCGTGGGATTATGAGCCCCATCGACGATGATTTCCCGGCCTTCGAAGGCAATCTGCTCAAACCTGGCTCCCCAGGAAACCAGCTTCAGCCCCTCACGGATGGTATCGCTGGTCACCTTGGGTTCCACATTGTGCAGGAGAGCCGCCGTCATAATAGCCAGCGAGGCATTTTCCACCTGATGTGTTCCCAGCAGCCGCAGGTCAAAACTCTCCTGGGATATGCCCAGCAAAGCTGAAGTAAAGCTCAAATTCTGGACATGCCTTTCCATATCAAAGCCTCCGGCCTCAGCCCTGAAGTCCTCCCCTGCCACAAAGATGTCCGTATTTTTTTCCTCTGCCTTCTGGCGGATGATGTCCAAGGGAATCCCCCGGGCAGCCGTCACCACCGGCACCCCGGCCTTGATGATGCCAGCCTTGTGCTCTGCCACCCCTTCAAGGGTGCCGCCACAGCGGTCCGCATGCTCCAGAGCCACATTGGTGATTACAGATACCTCCGGCACAATCACGTTGGTGGAATCCAGGAGACCTCCCAGCCCCACTTCTATAACGGCATAATCCACCTGCTTCATGGCAAAGTAGAAGAATGCCAAGGCCGTAAGCACCTCAAACTGAGTAGGGCATTCCTCCCCCTCTGCCATCATCTGATCCACATATTCCTTGATGGTAGAAAGGCAATCCGCAAACTCCTGCTGGCTGATAGGCTGGCCGTTCACCTGCATCCGCTCCGTGTAGGAGGAAAGATGAGGCGAGGTATAAAGCCCCACATGGAGCCCGGAACGCCTGATGATGCTTTCCACCATAGCAGACACGGAACCTTTGCCGTTGGTGCCCGTCACATGAATGGTGCGGTACCGCTCCTGGGGCAAGTCCAGCAGTTCCAAAAGCCTGGTGATACGGGAAAGGCCCAGCCTGATGCCAAATACATTCAGCCCCTCCAGATAATCCAGGGCTTCCTGATAATCCATCCTCTCTGCTCCTATCCTGATTCTTTCAATAAAAGTCGTAAATTCTCTCTTTACGCCTAAAAAGTATAGCATTTTCCTCCCCTGCTGACAACCGCAGGAGGAATATGCAGCAATCCGTCAAAAACGAATGTATATACACATTCTGCATTCATGCAAATCAAAAGAGGGGACGCCTCTCCCCTCTATACATGCTTGACACAAAAATCTCTTTTTCGCCGCTATTCACCTTAGATACCTGTCTCATCTTTCCAGCAGGTCATCCAGGGTCATAGGCCTGAGCTTCTCTGCCTGCAACAGTTCCTCCTCTGTCAGCAAATCCTCCTGAGTCCTGTCCCCGGCAGCCTGCATATCCTGCTGAACCTCCATGGCGGTGGTCATGCCTTTGTCCGGGGTGTCCTGACCTTTTCCCTCTGTGCGTGCCTTGCCTTCCTCGATTGCCGCCTGCACCACATCCTCCGGCCTTGCCTCGCGGGTGACATTTCTTTCACCTTGCCCGGCAATCTGCTCTTCGGTGCGTACTGCCACTGAAAGTTCGCTGCTCCGCAGGTCAAGGGCTGCGTTCAGGTCTCTGGCCCGGCTTTTGGCCAGGGCAATATCTCCCCGCTCCTTGATGATTTCCTGGGTGTAGAACTCCTTTTGAGCGCCTTCCGCCCCCATTTCGCTTTCTGCGATGGCCAGCTTCATGTTGATGAGTTTCATCTCATCACGCATCAAGTCCTGTTCCTCCGCTGTGTAATCAGGGGACTTCATCTTTTCCTGCAAGGCGTGTTTCCGGCCATAAAGCTCATGCATCTTATCCTCGGGGCTCATGCCCTTTTCCTTGAGGGCGTCCGCCTCTTCCTGCATGCGGGCTTTCTCCTCTGCCGTAAGGCTGGTGTCCGTATCAATGCGTTCCTGGAGCTTTTCCGCCTGCTTCTTGTAATCCTCTCTGGCAGCAATGGCATCATTGAGCTCCTGCAGTTTCTTCTCTCCCTCGGTCATGAAGTCCGTCTGGCCCATTTTCCTCAAAGGGTCAAGGGCTTCCTCCGATAGTCTCTTTCCCGCCCGGCTGATATGTACTTCGGCAGCCTTGCCTGCCACAGTCTCCCCATCGTTTTCCCCATCACCCTGCTGGAGCCGCTGGAAAATATTTTCCGCCACTGCCCCGACAGGCTTCTGCATTTTCTGGTAAATATTTTCCCTCTGGAGGATGTTTGCCTTGTCCTCCCCTATCCTGCCTATCATGGACACAAAAAATCCCTCCTTTGCCGATAATCCTCTACGGTTTATCGACATTAGGAGGGATTTTGTTAAATATTTTTTACTTCAGCTTCGCCAGGTCAGCGATACGTGCTTCCACGGACTTCATCTTTTCCTCATAGCCGGCGAGCTTTTCCTTCTCCCCTGCTACTACCTGCTCAGGAGCCTTAGCGAGGAACCCCGGGTTGGACAGTTTGCCGCTGAGGCGCTTGATTTCCTTCTGCAGCTTCTCCTGTTCCTTCTGCAGGCGGGCGGTTTCCTTCTCTACATCAATCAGGCCCTTCAGCGGCAGGAAAATCTCCACGCCGCTTACCACGCCTGCCATGGCGTTCTCGGGCTTCTCAGCCCCGGCAGGCAGGATGGTAATAGGCTCGGAGGAGGCCAGCTTATCAAGGTAAGCCTGGTTCTCCGTGAATACGGCGCGCAAATCCTCGTCAGCCACGGAGAGAATCAGCTCGCTCTTCTTGCTGGGAGCCGCCCCCACCTCTGCCCGCATATTGCGGACAGTCTTGATGGTCTCCATGATGGCAGTCATGCGGGCTTCAATGTCGCCGCTTATATAAGCCTCGTCACCTTCCGGCCACTGAGCCACCATAATGCTCCTGAGGTCGTCGCTGTGAGGCACCTTCTGCCAGATTTCCTCGGTGATAAAAGGCATGAAGGGATGCAGGAGGCGCAGCGTTCCTTCCAATACATGGCTCAGCACATAAAGGGCAGTATTCCTGGCACGGACATTCTCCTTGTCATAGAGGCGGGCCTTGGTGAGCTCGATGTACCAGTCACAGAACTCGTTCCAGATGAACTCGTAAATCATGCGGCCGGCCTCGCCCAGCTCAAACTTGTCAAGATTCTCCGTCACATCCCGGACGGTGCGGGCATAGCGGGAGAGAATCCAGCGGTCAGCCAGAGTGTAGTCGGCCTCCGCAGGTCTGAAGCTCCTGTCGAAGCCCTCCAGATTCATGAGCATATAGCGGGAAGCGTTCCAAATCTTGTTGGCAAAGTTGCGGGCGGACTCCACACGCTCGTCATAGAAGCGCATATCATTGCCCGGAGTATTGCCGGTAATCAGCATGAAGCGCAGGGAGTCGGCGCCGTATTTCTCAATGACCT
>CAJOIN010000016.1 GCA_905234515.1 uncultured Selenomonas sp. | reverse complement strand
CTCAGTAAGGCCTTCCACCACACCGAGAATGACTACCTTGATGAGTTCCATGATACTTACATCCACAGCAAAACTCCTCCTAAGTCATTTGCTATTCTTTAAAAAAAACTTTTTCCATTATAACATAACATACAACTGCATGGGAGAAATTTTATAAATTATACCCAGTTTTTCCAAAACACAGGCCTCCCTAGACAAAAAGTTTTCTCAAGACAATAAAAGGCCCCGACAGAAACTGTCAAGACCTTTCAAATCAAGTTATCTTAAATTACTTTTTGAGGACTTCCTTCATCACATCAGCCACATGCTCCTTGGTGAAGCCGAACTTCTCGAAGAGCAGTCCCGCCGGAGCGGAAGCGCCGAAGCCATGCATGCAGACAGTGGCACCGTCCAGGCCTACATAGCGGCCCCAGCCGAAGTCGGAGAGAGCCTCCACACGGACTGCCTTCGGGAGGATTTCCTCCTTATAGCTGGGAGTTTGCTGCTCGAAGAGATCCATACAGGGCATAGAAACAACACGCACATCTATGTTGTCCTTCAGGAGCTCTGCCTGGGCCTCGATGGCCAGGCTCACCTCAGAACCGGTAGCAATCAGGATACCATCCATCCTGGCAGGATTCTTGGCCTCAGAGATGACATAAGCTCCACGCAGGGCTGCCTTGCCGGAGCCAGCCAGCTGAGGCAGGTTCTGACGGGTCAGCACCAGAGCTGTGGGAGTGCTCTCAGCAGTGACAGCCAGGCACCAGCCGGCAGCGGTCTCTGCCATGTCTGCCGGACGGAACACATTCACGTTGGGCAGGGAGCGCAGCATAGCCAGCTGTTCGATGGGCTCATGGGTAGGACCATCCTCGCCCACGCCGATGCTGTCATGGGTGAAGACATAAGTCACAGGAATGTTCATGAGAGCAGCCAAACGCATCATGGGCTTGGTGTAATCACTAAACACGAAGAAAGTACCGATATAGGTGCGCAGACCGCCATGGAGAGTGATACCGTTGGCAATAGCTGCCATGGCGAACTCACGAACACCATAGTGCAGGTTGCGTCCCTCGTAGCTGCCCTTGGCAAAGTCGCCAGCGCCCTTCATTTCTGTCTTGTTGGAAGGAGCAAGGTCAGCGCTGCCGCCAATGAGATTGGGCAGTATATCCTTCAGACGGTTAATCAGCGTACCGGAGCAGGCGCGGGTAGCCATGGGCTTGTCTTCCACGGCCCAGAATTCATTGTTGTTCAGCAAGGCCATAGCATCCACAGGAGCATGGAACTCTTCCCAACGAGCCTTCTCCTCAGGGAACCTGGCGCAGTAATCAGCAAAAAGCTTATTCCAAGCCTCCTCAGCAGCTTCGCCCTTCTTGGACAGTTCCTTGTAATGGTCATAGACCTCCTGAGGAATGTTAAAGGTCTTGTCTGGCTCAGGCCAGCCCAAAGTCTCCTTCAGGGCTTTCACATTCTCATCCCCCAGGGGCTCGCCGTGAGCGCTGGCCTTGCCCTGTTTTGCCGGGCAGCCATAGCCAATCTGGGTTTTGACGGTAATAAAGGAAGGATGCTCCTTGTCAGCCTTGGCCTCCTCGATAGCCTTGCCGATGGCAGCCAGGTCATTGCCATCTTCCACGGTGATGGTCTGGAAACCAAAGGCAGCCATGCGAGCCTGGACATTCTCAGTAAAGGCGATATCCGTGGAGCCCTCGATGGAGATGTTGTTGCTATCATAGAGCACGATGAGCTTGGAGAGGCCCAGGGTGCCGGCCAGGGAGAAGGCCTCGGAGGAAATCCCCTCCATCATGCAGCCGTCGCCGCCCAGCACAAAGGTGTAGTGGTCAACAATTGGGAAACCGGGCTTGTTGAACTGAGCAGCCAAATGTGCCTCAGCCATAGCCATACCAACAGCCATCCCCATGCCTGCCCCCAAGGGGCCGGTGGTAGCTTCCACACCTACCGTGTGTCCATACTCAGGATGTCCTGGAGTCAGGGAACCATCCTGACGGAAGTTGCGCATATCCTCCATGGTGAGACCGTAACCGAAGAAATGCAGCAAAGAATAAAGGAGAGTAGAACCGTGGCCGCCTGAAAGGATGAAACGGTCCCTGTTTGCCCACTTGGGGTTCTTACCATTATGATTCATGTGGTTGGCCCAAAGCTCATAAGCCATGGGAGCACTGCCCAGGGGCAGGCCGGGATGTCCGGAATTAGCTCTCTGAACTGAGTCAGCTGCCAACACGCGGATAGCGTTTACACAAGTGGTGTCGAGATTAGCCAAGGTAAATCTCCTCCTAAAGCAAAAAATACTTAAAAAAAAGAAAATTATATATTTTACCAACGCCAGAACCTGGCAAAACCAGTTTCTGGACGTCAATATCAAAATATCACATTTTGCACAAATCTGGACGCAAAGTTTCTGCACCGCCAAGATACACATGACAAAGCTCGTCCTGTCTCTTATCAGTATCAACAAGCAACAGGACGCGAATACATCTGGCCAGGCTGCCCTCTATGGCACACTGGCGTGCATCAAACAAAGGCACCAGTTCAAAGCCTGGCACACCTCTTACTCCTGTAGAAGGAAAGCCTGCCGTAAGATCCTCTGTCATAGAGAAAATAGCAGCCCCTATTGCCTCTGGCTGAAGGGAATTACGCTTCATCATTTCCTCAACCATTTCCCTGGCTGCGCGCCAGATTTCTTCCTTATCGTTGCCCAAGGCTGTTGTCGCCCCACGCAGGCCACGCATAGACATGGCCCCACCTCCCTGTACAGACTTTGTACTAAAATATATCAGCGCATATTCAAAAACTTTTATTTCCTTTGTGTATGTCCCAAATCAGCCTGATGCTAAGCACAAAAGCCAGGAAGTACCCCAGCAGTCCCAGCAAAGGTATCTCCATGATTTTAGGAGTCATATTAGTTGTGCAGATAGTGCTGGACGCCAACAGGATAGCTGCACATAGCAAGGCCAAAATCAACTTGTTTATCATCTGGTCCAGGCGTCTCAGCGGTTCCTCTGAACCAGTTACATCCAGATTGACCTTCGTCTGACCGCTCATGGTCATTTTCAGTATATCTGATATCTGCTCTGGCAGCTGTACGGACTTCTGCAAAAGCTGCAGCCCCTGCCGCTTGGCCTTGTCAAACTCGTCATGCCAGTTGAAATTCTTGCGGAAATCCACTGCCAGGCTCTTGGCAAAGATTTCCACAAAACTCACCTTGGGGCAGCAAAGCCGCATAACCCCCTCAATGGTTAGCACCCCCCGGGCAAACATTGCCAGCCCCTGGGGGCAGGCAATGTGATGCACGCGCAGAATATTCATGATTTGACGAGTCAGCACTCCCATCTGCAGGGAACTGAAATCAAGGCTGCTATACTGCCCCAACAAAGCATCTATGTCCTGATAAAGAGCAGTATGATTGATGCGCCCTTTGGCAACTCCAAGCTGCAGAACAGCCTCCTTCATCTCAAAGGTGTCATGACGGGCCAAAGCTATAACCGCCTTGCGGATGGCCAGCCTGTCCTTGGTGGAAAGCCGCCCCATCATGCCCAGGTCCAGCCACACAATGCGGCTGTTGCGAATCCAGATATTGCCCGGATGTGGGTCAGCATGAAAATAGCCGTCCTCGATGATTTGCTTGACGTAATTCTCCCCCAAACGCCGCCCCAAAAGACTTACATCATACCCTCGGGATTTCAGGCCTTCGAAGTCATCCATGCAGATGCCTTCCACAAACTCCATCACCAGGATATGCTGAGTGGAAAGATTTCTGTAGACCTTGGGGCAGGCAATGTATTCATTGTCACTGTTCAGATGGGCAAATTCTTCGATATGAGAGGCTTCCATCTGGAAGTCCATCTCCTGCTTGGCAATCTCCCACATCTCGTCCAGCACCATGCCAAAGTCCACTACCTCCTGGGCCCCGCTGATGACCTTCACCAGGGTAGCAGCCCGCTTCAGCAGCACGATATCCTGGCTCATGACATCATAGATACCAGGACGCTGAACCTTAATGGCCACCTTTTCCCCAGTCACCAGGGTACCTTTGTGAACCTGGGCAATGCTGGCAGAACCCAAAGCCGCCTCGTCGATATAGTCGAATACTTTCTGCCAGCGGCAATTATACTCCTGCTCTATAACTTCCACTATGGTCTCAAAGGGCAGGGGCAGTGCCTCTGTCTGAAGCTTCATCAGTTCTTCACAGTATTCAGGAGGAAGAAAATCAGGACGCATGCTCATGACCTGGCCCAACTTCACAAAGGTGGGGCCAAGGTCTTCCAGAACAGCCCGCAGCTTCTCAGGAGTCATGCCCCGCATGACCTCACGCTGGCGAAGCACGTCCACCATTTCCTTCAAGCGTGTTGTGGTGCTGGCATCCTCTATCCGTCCTTTAAAAAACCTCTTGAGCATGTTCACACCTCCAGCTTCGTCAAAATCTAGTCAGGAAATCTTACTTCTTGTATTTCTCAGCCAGCTGCTGCTTAACAGTTTCGTTGGCAAGGAACTCATCATAGGTAGTCACACGATCCACTACTCCATCCGGAGTGATGTGAATAATGCGGTTGGCAATAGTCTGCACAAACTGATGGTCATGGGACACAAAGAGCTCTGTGCCCTTGAAATCCATCAAGCCGTTGTTGAGGGCCGTAATAGATTCCAAATCAAGATGGTTGGTGGGCTCATCCAAGAGCAGCACATTGGCGCCGGAGAGCATCATACGGGAGAGCATGCAGCGCACCCGCTCACCACCAGACAGGACCTGTGCCTTCTTCTGGCTTTCCTCTCCGGAGAAGAGCATGCGGCCCAGGAAGCCGCGGACAAAGGTCTCATCCGGGTCCTTGCTATACTGGCGCAGCCAGTCCACCAGGTTCAGGTCTATATCGTCAAAGTAAGCGGAGTTGTCAGCAGGCAGGTAAGCCTGGGTGGTGGTGATACCCCACTTGAAGGAACCCTCGTCCGGCTCCTCCTCGCCCATGAGAATCTTGAAAAGCATGGTCTTGCCCAGGCTGTTGGGACCCACAAAAGCAACCTTGTCGCCACGCTTCAAGGTGAAGCTCACATTCTTCAGCACCTGCTCCCCATCCACGGTCTTGGAAATTCCCTCCACCGTCAGCAGCTGGTCACCAGCCTCACGGTCGGGGGTGAAGGCAATGTAGGGATAGCGGCGGGAAGAGGGCTTGATATCATCAAGGGTAATCTTGTCCAGCATCTTCTTACGGGAGGTAGCCTGCTTGGACTTGGCTGCATTAGCGGCAAAGCGCTGGATAAAGGTCTGCAGCTCCTTAATCTTCTCTTCCTTTTTCTTGTTGGCATCCTTGGCCATCTGCAGGGCCAGCTGGCTGGACTCATACCAGAAGTCATAGTTGCCGGCATACTGCTTGATTTCCCCAAAGTCCACATCGCAGATATAGGTGCAGACCTGGTTCAGAAAGTGACGGTCATGGGACACCACGATAACCGTGTTCTCAAAACCAGCCAGGAAGTCCTCCAGCCAGTTGATGGACTCCACATCAAGATGGTTGGTAGGCTCGTCCAGCAGCAGGATGTCAGGATTGCCGAAAAGGGCCTGCGCCAGGAGCACGCGCACCTTCTCCTTGGCGGTGAGCTCTGCCATCTGCATGGTGTGCTCATTCTCGGGAATGCCCAGCCCGTTCAGCAAGCGGGCAGCCTCGGATTCGGCATCCCAGCCGTTCATCTCCGCAAACTCAGCCTCCAGCTCGGAAGCCTTCATACCGTCCTCATCGGAGAAGTCAGGCTTGGCGTAAAGGGCATCCTTCTCGTCCATGATTTCCACCAGACGCTTGTTGCCCATCATGACAGTGCGTAGCACTTCAAAATCATCATAGGCATAGTGGTCCTGCTGGAGCACAGACAGGCGCTCACCCGGAGTAATTTCAATATTGCCCCCGGTGGGCTCAATCTCACCGGACAAGAGCTTCAGGAAGGTGGACTTGCCTGCTCCATTGGCGCCGATGATGCCGTAACAGTTGCCAGGAGTAAACTTCAGGTTCACATCCTTATAAAGCACACGCTTGCCAAACTGCAGACTCACATTGTTGGTTGTAATCATTGGTTACTATTCATCCTTTTCTTTATACAAGCCCCTGGGGGCAAAAAATTACTTACGCAGCATATCCTTAAACATGGACAGGATGCTCTGGCCATAGGAATGGCCCGGCACTGCCCATCTGCCGTTCAAATCTTCCCAACGCCCTAAAGTACGCTTGCCGTACGAGGAACGCACCAGCTGGTAGCGGGGATCCACCACCGGTTCCACTGGCTTCCTGGTCGAAGCATAAGCCAAAAGATGCTGAATATGAGCTCTCACACCCAGCTGTGAAGATGGGAAATATGCACCTTTTACCTCAGTGCTGGTGGTTCCCAGGCCGCAGTAATTGTTTTGGTCAGCTGTAACGGTGCCGCCATAACGGAAAAAGCCGGTTTCCTTCAAAGCCTGAGCAAAGGCCACATCAGGACGAACCCCTTCCCGGCTCCCTTCCTCATAATAGTAAGACACCAACGTCTCCGGAGAAACGGAAATGGCAGGACGGGGATTGACACTCAACAGGTACTTTACACATTGCTGCTGGCTTGCCAGGGGCGTGCCTAAGATCTCATCATCATCAGCAGAAAGGGTCTGCCTGACACTGATTTTTTCCTGGGTCTTCTTCTCCTGCTGTTCCTGCTCAAGAATAGCATGAAGCCGCTCCTGAAGGCTCAGGCTGCGGGAGGCATCAATCTTCTGCCTGTCCGTCAGATTGCGGGTCTGCCCAGTGGACTGTCTCTCCAGCACCTTAGTTTCAGAACTTTTGTCATGATGATGACGAGCATCAACAGAGGCAGCAGGCACAGAGACTGCCAAGATTCCCAACAGGGAACAAGCAACGAATTTACCAGACCAGAATATGGATCTCACGAAATGAACACTCCCTAAATCAAATCAAACCACTGAAAATATATGCCTCTCTTTTCAGAGATAACCAACTAAGAAATAGGAAAAGAACAACAAAGCCATTGCGCCACAAGGTATGCCAATCTCCCTGTATCTGCCCGCGGCAGCAAAGAGCAGCACCCGGCCAAACACCATGGCCCCCACTCCCGCTGTAATATTAAAGGACAGGGCCATCAGCAACGCTCCGGCCAGACCAGGCAGGAATTCTTCCACAGGAAGCTCTCCGAAGGCGACGCCTTTCAACTGTCTCCTTATAAGCAGGACTCCTGCCAAAACCAACAAAGGCACCGTCATGGCAGGGAACTTGGCAAGTTCCGCCACCGCAGGCTCCAGCAGCCATAGGACAGCCAAAACAGCCAAGGCGACAGCCACAGCGCGGCCCCTCCTGGCTCCGGCGCCCCATCCCACCGCCGACAAAGGCGAAAGAGATAAGGGCAGGCAGCCCAGCAGAGCACCTAACAGACTAAGACCTGCCAGACCTTTGAGCACTGGCGCAGGATTATCCTCCCTATTGCTCAAGACCTGCCAAATACTGAAGGACTCAGTATTTACCGTCAGCAGCATTATCAGACCCAACAGGAAAAAATCCAATAGATGCGCGTCAGCCCAGGAACCGTAAACAACAGCCTGGCCAACAACTTTTCCCATACCCTCCGGCAACAATCCAGGCGCTGCAGGCAGGACCCAGAAGCCCTCCAGATAGGTGAGAACTGCTGTAAAAAGGAAACTTGCGCCTAAGGCCCAGGCAAAACGCCCGGCCAGGAGCACTGCCCCCAGTAACAATCCCATCAGGCTCCAGTAGGCCAAAGGGTCCTGAAAATTGCCTGTCATGGTGACTGACCAGGGAGAGGCAAGGATAAGACGCCCCTGTACAAGCCCCTGCATCACAAGCATCAGGCCCAGACCCAAGGAAATGGACCGGCACAGCCAGGCAGGCACTCTGCCCAGAAGCCTTTGCCCCAAGGGCAGAGTAAAAAGAATCAGCCCCGTCAGAGACACTGCGGCGGAAAGACCCAGCACCTCCTGCCAGCTGCAGCCCTTGGAAATGACAACCACATAGGCCAGCCAAACCGACAAGGAAACAGAAGGCATGGCTATCAGAGGCAGTCCCCGCAGGGCCAGCCAGCCTGAGCCAAGGACAGTCATGGCTCCCAGGGCCATGTAAGATGACGTAAAATCCATACCCGCTTGAAAAAGCAGGCCAGGAATTACTGTCAATCCAGTTAAAAGCCCTGCCGCTAAGGTCAGTCCCCCAGCTGCTTCACTGCCCTTTGCCTGTGACACACGCACAATTCTCTCCTTAAATCAGTCTTTCCCAAACGTACACCCTAATATAATACCACAGACAGGGAGAAATTGACAGCACCCCCATGCTTTTTTCAGCCATAGCTTGTCATAAAATGATATAATGTTTTTTGTGAGTGCTCCATTCAAAATCACCATATCGGGGAGCCCTCCTAGGAGGAGTATTTTTTGGCTATGAAAAAATCCATGGGCTGGGTGAAGTTTGCCGCCCTTTTTGCTATCATCCTGCAGTTTATCATCATCCACCTGGCAGATCCTGCATTTTTGCCCCACCTGTTTGCCCTGCTGGGCCGTGGCAACATCCAGGAGACGGCGGAATACATCCAATCCTTCGGCACTTGGGCAGTTTTCTTCGCCTTTTGGCTCACCCTCTGCGTGAATGCCATTGGCTTTCCTCCTGCCATTATCTTCTCCACTGCCAACACTTTGATTTTCGGTATTATCCCCGGCATTGTGCTCTCCTGTGTGGCAGAAACAGTAGGGGTCACCATCAGCTTCCTCCTGCTGCGTTTCTTCTTCCGGGAAAGCGCCGAAAAAATCATCCAGAAGCACAAAGCCCTTGCAAACATCGACAAATACAGCGGAGAGAGAGGCTTTGTAGTGATGCTTATCGCCCGCATGGTACCTTACCTTCCTTCAGCCCTGCTCAACGCCGTAGGCGCCCTCTCCGCCATTTCCCTGCGGGACTACGTGATAGCTTCCTTTATTGGCAAATTTCCCTCCACGGGCATTGAGGCCATCATCGGCCACGATACCATCACAGCCCAGGAAGACCCCACCCGACTAATCCTGGTCATTATCGCCGCCATCGTCCTCATAGCCGGCGCCTGGATCTACGAACGCCGGGCCGCCAAAGCAACTTCCACTGAAGAAAAATAATCCTGACATAGAAAGAAGGTTCAGCCATGACCCGCAGAACATTCTTGCAGAAAACAGGACAAGTGATGCTCGCCCTGGGACTGATGCCCCTCCTGCCCCACAACTGGCAGAGAGCTATGGCCAACCCCATCAGCTCCCCCATAGCAGGAGCATATTTCCCTTCTGGCACCAAGCCCCCCACCAATGCATCCTTCAAGGCCTTGATTTTCGCCGACTCCCAGTGCGCCCATAGCTCATATCAGGTATGGAAGGACACCCTGGCTGCCGGCTGGCACCAATGCCCGGAGGCTGCCTTCTTTGCCGATTTAGGCGACCTGGCAGACAATGGGGAAGCCGAATGGCAGTGGGAAGGTTTCCTCGACGCCCTGGCCCCCTATGCCGCCAGGCATCCCTTTGTCCCCGTCATGGGCAACCACGAATGCTATGGCTTGGACTGGAAAAACTGCCTGCCCAGGAACTACCTGGAAGCCTTTACCTTTCCCGGCAATGGCACCACCAACTTCCACGGCTACTTCTACAGCTTCCGCTATGGTCCGGTCGACTTCATTGTGCTGAACACCCAAATGCTGGAACTTGACGAATTTTTCGGCCAGGGCGCGCTGCTAAAGGCACAGATAGACTGGCTAAAAAACAGAGAAAAGAAAAACCTGCCCTGGACTGTAGTGCTGATGCATAAGGACATCCTGGCCTATGATGAATACCAGCCAAACCAGGACAGCACCTATGGTTTCAGTGATGCAGGCAGGGCCCTCCTGCCCATACTGGAAGAAATCGGTGTGGACTTGATACTTACCGGTCACATGCATACCTACCGACGCCGGGGGCCCCTGCAAAACTTCCAGACCTCCGCAAGCGGCATCCATTGTATTATGAGCGGGCCGGCCGGCGACCAAACTTATACTGTACCTGCTGACCCTTTGGATAAAGCCTCCCTTTCACAGCCCACAGAACCAAACTACCTGATACTGGAGGCCAGTCCCCAAAAGCTGACCGTAACCTGCTGCACTGCCAGCGGCCGGCAGGCAGACAAACTCACCTTGGAAAAGTAAACAAACATAAAAAAGTCATGGAAACTTCAATGAAGATTTCCATGACTTTTTTGTCAACACCACGCTGTTCAGAGCATCCTGGCATTGAACTTTTCTATCATTTTTTCCGGCTTGTAAGACTCCTTGGCCTTCCGCAATCCTTCATGCCCCATATCCTCTTCACGGTTGATATAGGTCATCTTGCTCCAGGCACTTTCCACAAACCCCTGGTTGATGGCAGGATATGCCCCACGTATATCCGGGTCTGCCTTTTCCACATGGATAACCGCCGTATCCTTGTTCAGCTGCTCACCAAAGGTGAAAGCCACAATCCTGCCATCCAGGCGAATGGCTCCCCCCTCCAAGTCAAAGTAGCGGAAATCGCTGAGCACCTCCATGATGGCCTTGCGCTCCCAACCTATGAAAGGATCATCAGGCGCATCTGCCAAGCGCAACTTATACCAATTATTCAGCTCTATCTTGCACAAGGTAACGATTTCATCATCTATGGGCAGATATTCTGCCTGAGGATACAGCTTTCTGAAGGCATTCAAATGATTCTTCTTGGAGTGCAGTTTCCTGCCAGACAAGCTGATAAGCTTTTCCGCCAGATAAACATAATCAAAATTATCCCGGTCAGCCTTGATATCGAAGTCAGCTTCAGGATAAAACTCCAGTTCCCTAACAAAATCTTTCTCGATGCCGCTGAAAAACAGAGGCTCCCCAACTTCGCCGAAATAGTCAGCCAGCTTGTGGATGGCTTCCTGCATCTTTTCTTCAGCCCCCAAGGGCTGAAGAGCCATGAGCCTGCCGCCAAAGGTGCAGATCATATAAAGTACATCATGCTCTTCGCATAACTTTATCTGATATGGTTCCCGCCACATGAAAAGGTTTGTGAAGTTAAGATGGGAATTCTCATAATAGCGGCTGCGGCAGTAACGGTCCAGCAAGAGTTTATCTTCTTTGCACAAAGCATGAAAATCTATGGCAATCATCCTCCTGAAGACAATATCTAACAATTACTCCCTCATTATAGCAAATCTGTCAAACTCAAACTGTGACCGAATCCCATAAATCCAAAAGTCAGGATAGTTCTTCAGGTCTCCATTCTGCCTCAACCCTCTGACGGATGGTATCCACATCAGCACCGCCAGACGCCAAGGCTGCGGCCTTTACCACGCCTTCTACCAAGGGAGCTTTTACCAACTGCAGCTTGTCATCCTTCATTTCCTCAAGCACCAGTTCACTGGTGAGAATGGCACTGCCCATGTCGCCAAAAATCAAAGCACCGTCCCGGCCACAAACTTCTTCCACGGCATTGATAATGCGCTCATAGCTGACACCGCTGAGGCCTTCTTCCAAACCGCCCGCACAGGCAATCTTCACTTCCCGGGCCATCATCTCAGCCAATTCCCTTACGCCCTCTGCCAAAGTCTGACTGTGAGAAACTATCACAATTCCAACCAAACTGATTTCTCTCCTTTATCAAATTTATCAAACAACTTTATTGTACTCATATATTATTTTTGACATACCAGGGTGATTTTCCTGCTTTTGCCTAAACTTATCCGAAAACTTTTATTTGATTATAACGCCCCTATACCAGCTTTGTCTACCTACAAATATGCAGGCCAGTAATTCTTTTCTAAAAATCTATAACATAAATGTCATATTGGACAAAACCAACCATTGAATATTAAATCATGAGACAATTGCTAAAAAGAAGGATAAGAATACCTTAAGGTTGAATAATTAACCAAACAAAGAAATAGGAATCGAGGTCTAAGACATGGGACATAATCTTATCATCAAGCTATGGCAGGCTTTCGTTATTTTACTAGCCCTCGGCGCAGGCTACTGGCAATGGCTCCAGCAGGTCCCCCTGGTAACATTGCTGGCAACCTCCCTTGCTGTTCTGCTGGCAGGCCTGCCCCTCCCCCTTATGGCAGCTAAGCCCTTGGTTATGTACCGCATTGGCTGTCGGGCAGAGGAACTGGGCATTAAAGTGCACAAAAAGAGCAGCCTGGCTGAGCTTGCCTCTGCCTCCACTCTGGTACTTACTCACAGCCGTTTTCTCAACAGCGGTGAAGCCTTCATTACAGAGCTCATCCCCCAGGGTATTTCCCAAAACTCACTCCTTGCTATGGCCGCCAGTGTGGAAACAGGCTCCTCCCACCCCATAGCAAAGCTTATCTGCCAGACAGCTGCCGACCGCCATCTGCGCCTGCAGCCTGTAACTAATTTCAATGAAAATCCCGGACAGGGCGTGGAAGCTATTATCAGCCGGATACCTGTAAGGGTGGGCACCGCAGCCTGGCTAAAAAGCGAGGATGCTGACCTCAGTGCCGAATTCCTTACCCGGGCTGACCAGCTTGCCCTAAAGGGCAATATTCCCATATTTGTCTGCTCAGACAAATATTCCCGCGGCCTTATTATCATTCATAGAGAAATCAGTTTCGACACTATCGCCGCCCTCCACCGTCTGCAAAAACTCGGGCTCAAGCTCATGCTGCTGACGGGGCTGAACAAGCGCACTGCCAGCCATATCAAAAAACAGACAGACATTGACGAAGTCCGTTTTGAAACTTTGCCAGACCAAAAAGTAAGGGAGCTGCAGTTGATGCGTACCAGAAAAGGCAGCATTGCTCTGTTAGGCGATTGCCAGCTTGACAAGGAGGCCATGGAAGCGGCAGATGTGCGCCTTGCTTGGCTGCCATCTGCTCAGGAACAACCAGCCACAAAAGCTCTTTCAGAGGAAACTGCTGAAGAGGCGCCCTCTGGACCAGACCCGGATTTTCCCGAGGAGCCGCCTGTCGCGGAAGTGAAAGAAAAATCATCCTCCCCGGCCGGGGCCAAGCCCCATATCAGCCTGCCCCAGGGCAATTTCCTGGCTTTGGCAAGGCTCAGACACCGGGCAGATGTAGGCATGAAACTGGTAGGCCAGCAGAGAACTCTTGCCATGGTGCTCTGCCTTTTACTGATGGCGCCTGCTACCAATGCCCTTACTCCCTTTGGGGTTCCCTTTCTTGATCCTATCCTTGCCCTTTTGGGCAATCTTCTCATAGCTGTATTTATCCTGCTCCTTTCCTTTAGGGCTTAATCATTTATATATCATCACCAATATGTTTAAGGAGGGTTGTTTATGGAAGCTTTGCTCTTATCCAGATGGCAGTTTGCCATCACCACCGTGTACCATTTCCTTTTTGTTCCCATCACCTTGGGGCTTTCCATCTTCACCGCTTTGCTGGAAACCTGCTATGTGCGCACCCAGCACCCGGAGTGGAAGCCTGTTTGCAAGAAGCTGACCAAATTCTTCGGCACCATCTTCCTCATCAACTTCGCCATGGGCGTGGTGACAGGTATTGTGCAGGAATTCCACTTCGGCATGAACTGGTCCGAGTATTCCCGCTTCATGGGTGATATCTTCGGCGCCCCTCTGGCCCTGGAAGCCCTCACCGCCTTCTTCCTGGAGTCTACTTTCCTGGGCATCTGGATGTTTGGCTGGGACAAACTGTCTGAAAAAGCCCACTGCGCCTGCATCTGGCTGGTGGCCATCGGCAGCAACCTGTCCGCCTTCTGGATTCTGGTAGCCAACTCCTTCATGCAGCACCCCGTTGGCTATGCCGTGAACAACGGCCGGGCTGAGATGACGGATTTCTTCGCTCTGGTGACTAATCCCTATGTGGTTGGCGAGTATACCCACGCCCTCTGCGCAGGCCTAGCCACCGGCGGCTTCGTGGTGCTGGCGGTGTCCGCCTGGAAGATTGCCCATGACTTTGATTCCAAAGAAGCCTTCAAGCAGACCCTGAAAGCCGGGGCTGTCTACATGCTGGTGGGCACCCTTGGCGTTATGGGAACCGGCCATCTCCATGCCCAGTACCTGCGGGAAGCCAACCCCATGAAGCTCTCCTCCATGGAAGCACTCTGGGAGACGGAGAATCCCGCCCCCTTCGCCATCATGGCAGATATCAACCAGGAACAGGGCAGGAATGACTTTGAAATCGCAGTCCCCGCCCTATTCTCCTTCATGCTCTACAATGCTCCTGAGGGTGAGGTCAAGGGCATCAACGATTTACAGAAAGAAGCCGTAGCCAAGTACGGAGCCGGCGACTACCGTCCCGATGTGACAGGTCTCTTCTGGAGTTTCCGTATCATGGTAGGCGTGGGCGGCCTCATGGCTTTCATTGCCGGTGCCATGGGCTTCCTGGCCTGGACCGGCAGGCTGGATAAATTCAGCTGCGTGCTGAAGCTCCTGCCCTGGCTGCTGCCCCTGCCCTTCATAGCCAATTCCGTGGGCTGGTTCATTGCCGAGGGAGGCCGTCAGCCCTGGATAGTAGTAGGCCTGCAGAAAACCGCTGATGCCGTTTCTCCCAACATCACGGGAGGCGAGGTGTGGCTTACCATGATTGGCTTCACCGTAATCTATCTCCTGCTGGCCATGGCCGCCCTCTATGCGGCCTTCCGCTTCATCAACCGCACCAAGGTCCTGCAGACAGAAGGGAGGAATGGATGATGGAACTGAACGTCTTATGGTTCGTGCTGATTACAGTACTCTTCACAGGCTTCTTCTTCCTGGAGGGCTTTGACTACGGCGTAGGCGGCCTTGCCCCCTTCATGGGACGCACCGATGAGGAACGGGGCATGATCATCCGCACCATCGGCCCCGTCTGGGACGGCAATGAAGTATGGATGATTACCGCCGGCGGCGCCCTCTTTGCCGCTTTCCCCCACGTTTATTCCACCATGTTCTCCACCTTCTACCTGGCCCTTTTCCTGATGCTGGTGGCCTTGATCCTCCGGGGCGTGGCCTTCGAGCTGCGAGGCAAGGCTGACTGCCTCTGCTGGCGTAAGTTCTGGGAAGGCTGCATCGCCTTCGGCAGCATCGTGCCCGCTTTCCTCTGGGGGGTGGCGGTCACCAACCTAATTGCAGGACTGCCCATCAACAACGAAATGCACTATCTGGGCAGTTTCTGGGATTTGCTTTCTGCCTATACCATCGTGGGAGGCCTGACCTTCCTGACGGTTTTCCTCTTTCACGGAGCCGCTTTCCTCACCCAGCGGCTGGGTGACTACGGGCTGGTGCTCAGGGCCAGGGATTTTGCCTTGAAAACCGGGGCTGCAGCCATCTTCTTCTTTGTGCTGTGCTTCGTGCTCACGGCTACCAAGACCGACCTTTTCCACAGCTTCCCCGCCGCCCTGCTGCTGGTGCTGACGGGAGTGCTCTTCATTGCCGGCTACATCTCCATGGGACAGGGCAAGTTCAGGGGCAGTTTCATCTGCTCCTCCCTGGCCATCGTAGCTGTCTCCTGCTCCTTCTTCACGGGACTTTTCCCCAGGCTGATGGTTTCTTCCATCAACCCGGCCTTCAGCCTCACCATTGAGAACGCCTCTTCCACCCCCTACACCCTGTCCATCATGACCGTGGCAGCCCTGGTGCTGGTGCCCATCGTGCTGATCTATCAGGGCTGGTGCTACTGGGTGTTCAGGCACAGGGTTACGGGCAAGGATTTAGGAAATCACTGAACCATGAAAAACAATCTGCTCTACCAGACCTGCCATAAACACAAAAACATAGCCTTCCGCCTTTTCGCTCTTGAAGCTGTGGGCAGTCTGCTGCTGCTTGTAGCCTCAGGAACACTGGCACATTTGATGGAATCTGCCAGACAGTTTTCCACTGAAACTGGCAATATGGAAGCAGCACCGGCTTTGCTGGTGCTGCTTTTTGTGCTGTGTCTGAGGAGCCTTGCGCGATGGCAGCAGAAGAAATATCTAAGCGCGTTAAGCCACCCTTGCCGCATGGACTGCCGCCAGAAACTACACGAAAGTCTCTTTTCCCCCGCTGAGAATATAAAGGAGATTTCAGCCGCTGCCTTGGAAACCATGGAAGCCCTGGACAGGTATTTCTCCGCTGTGCTGCCCCACCTATTGAGCATCTTGATTCTCATGCCCATCATGCTGGCTTCTGCCCTGGCCCTTGATTATGTAACAGCAGGACTGTTCCTCCTGACCCTGCCCATCGCCCC
>CAJOIN010000015.1 GCA_905234515.1 uncultured Selenomonas sp. | reverse complement strand
CCCCTCTATGTGCATGATCATCATAGGTTCCACTGATATAGGCTGCGATGTCATGCAACATGGCCGACATGCTGGCAAGCTCTGAATTCTCACCACGCTTTTCCGCTATCACTGTGGCAGCGAGGGAAACGCCATAAAGATGAGCATAGGCGCCTTCCAGTTTTTCTGCATCTGTTATGCTTTTGCGCAGTTCGTCGCCAACGACTTTTCTAAGTTCTTTTATTCTACTCATTATGCCCCTCCCCAGGAGTTTATCCCTTTACGATTTATCAAAATTCAATTGCCTTACATGACTCTACATCATTCGTATGCCATAACTAGATCAGCTCAGCAATCAGATAATCAGAAGCGATCCGCTCTACTATCAGCCACTTCCGTCGTAGCAGAACCGCCGTATCTCTCCAAGCCGCTTATAGAGATTCCTGCCAGGGCATAGGGTGTCGTTGACATCCCTGTGTCCCACGATAACTCCTTTCTTCATGGGATTCAGGCCATATTTGCTGCATAGCCATCGGCAAAGCTCCTTGGCTGCTTTCATCTGCTGCTCCGTTGGCTTGCCGATTTCAAAGTTGCCAGCCAAACAGATGCCAATGGAAGTATCATTGTTGTCTTTGGCATGGGCACCTACCATCCCCGGTCTCCTGCCCTGCTCTATGGTGCCGTCCTTGCGAATAAAGTAGTGATACCCTATCCCGGCCCACTTGTTGTGTTCCTGATGATACTTATGGATGGCTTCGGCAGTGGAATCCTTATCCACCCCAGGATTGCCTGTATGATGGATGACTATGAATTCTGTAGCCTTGCGCTCTGTATACTCTGCAAACTGGAATAACCTCTTGTATATCATTGGTTCGGGGACCTCCTTTGAGGCTTCACCCCATAGCATGTCCCACTCCCCTGCCATGACTCCCAGGAGGCAGAGCGCACTTTGCCGGATAAACTCGCGTCTTTCCATTGTTGCCAGCCTCCTCTTTTCTGTCTTGACTCAAAGCTCTTTAGGGAATAACTCAGGATGGCTCCCCTTCATTATTTGCAGTAAATTATCTCTTAGTTCTGGTGGCAAATGCTCCGCATCGGCTATGATTTGCCTGTTGATAGCTGCACTCTCTTCCGGCGTAATCTCCAGTATCTCATCTATGCTGATGCCATAGAACTCTGCCAGCCTGTCCACATCCCCGGCCTTAGGCAGCACCTTCCCTGCCTCCCACTTGTCGTACTTGCCCAAGGTTACACCTACACCCTTAGCAACTTCTTTTCTCGTCATGCCATGCGTCTTCCTAAGCTCCGGCAACTTCCTCATATAGAATTTTTCTAATGTCTCTCCAGTCATATTTGCTCCTTATCCATTGGTCCAAGAACCTGTCATGTGTAATATTCACCTTATCAAATCCATAATCCTGCCCATGCAGCAGTAATGCGGAGCCTCCCGGCCCCGCATCTGATATGCCCATTGCCTGTTAGAACATGAAGTACTCTCCCCTCAGCTCTTCAATGTTCCTCACATTCTCAGAGCATATTCCCGTCTCACCTCTGGTATGGGCCCTCCTGTAATCCCCGGCAAAGGACAGGAAATTGTAGCTGGCCATGAGATAAAACCTGTTGTCGCAGAGTAGCATCTTTCCATGGGAATTGGTTTCCTCCATATGGAAATTCCTGTACTTGCTGAAGCGTTGCTCCATATCCTTAGCCACATCCTTGGTCTTTTGGTCAACGCCGTTGCCTTTGCTCCATTCCTGGATACCGTAGAGAATTTTTACCACCACGCCAGCTTCCAGCAACCGCTCTATCTTCTTATAGAATCTATTATTCACTACACTGTAGCTCATCCAGGGAGACAGGATATCCAGCTCCTCCTGGGTTTCATTCAGAGCCCTGTCGAACCAGTTCCTAATCTGACTATCCCGGATAATCTTATTGTCAGCCTGCTCTGCTACCTTCCTCATGGCTTCATCCATGTCTTCCTTCATTTGGCTGATAGCATGCTTCAGTTGGCGCTTCTCTTCCCTTTCCTTCTGAAGCTCTGACAGACTTTCACTGTCTGTAAACTTCAGGAAGCGGATTTTACCCTCGTTATTTGCCTCATACACCAGGAACATCCCTGTTCCTCCGATGGGCAGTTTAAAGCTGCCTTCACTGACTCTATCCCCCAGGTCCTCAGAAGACTCCGCATCCAGTACCTGCTTCATGACCTTCAGCACTGCTTTGTTATGCTCATTATTCGACATAGCCAGCTGGCTTAAGATTACCTCATCCAGCTCACAGGTCTTCCCCGCATACTCCTGCTGAATCCATTCTTTGATTCCCTGGCCTATGCTCTCGATGCGTTGCTCACGAGCTGCATCCCTGACCTCGCGGGAGGCATCACAGGCCTGTTCGGCCTCCTGGGTGCTGGCAAGTTCTCTTTCACTTTCAGCCTCGGCTTCTTCTATCAGCTGCTTTATCTCCAACTCCTTTACTGGAGCATTCTTCAGGGTTGCAAGGTTCTTAGCATGAGTTTCCTGTAGTGTTGCTATGTTTTCTTTCTGCTGGAGGATTTTATGCTTCAACGTGTTGATAGTGAGAGTAGACTGTTTATCTGCCTCAGCTGCTAGCAGGAGCCTTTCTTCCAATACCTTCAGCTCATTTTCCATGCGCTGCTTGTTGCTGTCATATGCTTCAACCTGCGCCTGAATCTCAGCAATATACTGCTTCTGCTTCTCCAGTTCCCCCCTGGCAGCTTCCTCGCTCCTCTGGGCTTCCCTGAACTTTTTTTCTGCCTCATCCCGGGCTGCCCGGGCCTTCTTCAACTCCTCTTCCCTCTCACGATAAGAGGCATCAGATTCCTCAATTTCCCGTCTGGTCTCTTCGTCCCTGCCGATGATCCAGTTAGGGAGATCATCATCTTCAGGAGCAAATCTTCTCCTGTTCAGGAACCTGGCCACAAACACCAACTGGCAGTATATCTCCCCATCTACCTTGGATGTGCCTTTCATATATTGCCAGATGCCAAAGGCAGCCAGTGCTGCCCAACCAAGTGGGCCGGTAATGATACTAAGGGTTGATGCTGCTCCCGTATATACAGCAAAGGGCACCGTCACCCCCAGCAGAGTTGTGAACACACCATGTATGATAATGCTAAGAAGCAAATATGAGCCAAAGACAGACCCCATGGCAGCCATAATCCCTGTAATCCCAGTGGTCTTCATCATGCTAATGACAGTATCTGCCGTAACCTTATCAGTCTTCAGTGCCTTGCGCACTTCACCCCGTTGTTCCTCCGTCATGGCATCCAGAGACTCTTCTATTTTCTGCCTGAGCTTTTCCTTTGTTACCTCATCAGCCTTGTCATAGGCCTCCCGCATCTTTTTCTCCAGCCGTTCCATATAACGCTGGAAAACTGCATCAATCTTCTCAGCCGGAGCCAGCACCTCATCAATATCCATGTGCTTGGCAGCCTTACTAACAAGTTCCTTGGCTATACGCTCATCAGATGGGTCACCCTTCAGGTTAAGCCTCTCCGCCAGCAGCTTCCTTAGTTCCACATCCAAATCAACTCTGCTGTCATATGCGTGCTCTTCTATTTTGTCTTTTATCTGCTCATCAATGGACTTTGGCTTTAATTCCTTAATCAGCTGCTTCTTTCTGCCAAATAACCTGCTTACTGTATTCACGGCACCAGCTGCTTTGTCGGCCATCTTCTTACCTTCGGTATTCATGATGTTTTTAATGGTGACAACCTCCAGCATTGCCACCTGGTTACGTATATCCTCGTCTGATGCTCTTTCCAATACGCTTAGTACATTTGCCAATGATTACACCTCTTTGCTACCCTCTACTGCCTGCAATCCTGCGTCAACTACTGCTGCGCATATTCCTCTTAATTCATTTTGTGCCTTGAACAAAGCTTCGTTATCTGGTGCATCCTTTAGTTTTTCCATAACACGCTTCGCATCATGTAGCATATAAGCTCCCTTTTCACGCTCATCCCGTGTCATTCCATAGGGAGAGTATTGCAACACCTGATCAACTATAGCCACATATCTTGCAAAGACAAAATCAAGCCTTTCTTTTCCACATTCTGCTTCAGGGAAACATCCTTCTCTTCCAAGCCTGCCTTCTTTAGCAGATAGTCCATTGATATTAGGCAGTTGCATGATGGTTTCATGAAACTCCAGCAACTTAACTAATATTTATTTTATGACATCCACTATGCCATTTCAACCTTCACCCCTTCTGCCACCTACGCTGTTGCCCTATCCTCCCCCCAATATTGTCTCCTATTATCAAATTCACTTCTGCAACCGATAATCATAACAGAGAAACGTATTGTCATTAAGGAGGCGATTCTATGGAAATTAAAGCTGTACAAAGCATCAGTACTTGGTCAGACAAAGGAAGTGAGTCAGACAGCAAGGACAAGATAGTTGCCCAGACCAAGACTCACTCCCCTCACCCGGAGGAAATCCCCACCATCCTCAGCACACGGGTGGAGACCTCCCTGCCATCAACGGCAGCAGCCTGCGGAACAGCGCTTTGGGCACATCACTCAGCTTTGATGTTCTTTATGACACCGATGAACGACTCTCTGTATACGCTGAAGGCGGTGTCTCCACCCTGCCCCACGGTTGGTGTGGCACGGATGTTTTTCTGGAGTTCTTCCTCAAGAAGCTGGATGCAGATAGGCGCCTCGTTCCCCCACTATACTCCTGCATCTATTCCTGCAGCAGCAGACAAAATGGCTTTTTATACAGCCTGGAATTGGAAACCGATAGAAATCTTCCCGAGAAACAAGCCATTTTCAAAGAAATCCTGCCCCAGCGGACTGCTGACAATCCCTTCGGCGAACTGGTAGTGAAACAAGTCATCGTCCCCAAAGAGAAGTTGGAAGCCATCGAGACCATCATTGCCAAATACCACATGCGCGACTGGAAAGATTTGCCATATCGAGAAAATCTTGAAGGCAACACAGATTTCATTTCCATCGTGTTCAATTGCAGCGATGGAAATAACATATGCCTGGATAGTGACCAGGAACTACCACCAGAATACAAGGACGCCTTTGAAGCCGTGCATCAGGCTTTGACTGAAGCAGAGAAAGCTGCGTTGACACAACTGAAAAAATAGCCAATTAAGATTTTAGATTCTTTTTCAGCAACATCGGGAAGGTCCTCCATCCCCGTCCAACCCAAAAAGACATTGAAAGCCATACTTAGGCTCTCAATGTCTTTTTGGGTTTACATATAATATCTGTCAAACTACAGAAACTGCTGTATCTCCCATACGCTCACCATAGGTCACGAATAGTTCCCGGAAGCTCTCTATGTCCTGGCTCATGCCCACAGGGCCTAAGTGAATAATGGCTGCCTTCATGTATCCCCCAGTTTCCACCTGAATGGTTGAGCCACCAGCAAATGCCTCAAGATCAACGGGCCAGTCCCCAGACTGATGGCACTTATCGGTGGAGCAGTGACAGAGATTGAAGTACTGTACTCCCATTGCTTTCAGCTCTTTGAAAGTCTGTCTGATGCGCTCGTCTCCAACTCCCACCAAATGGATGCCCCCAACCACACGCACTACGTCCTTGCCCGTGCGCTCTTTGACCTCAGCCACCATATTCAGAATGCCACGATGAGCGCAGCCTACCACCATGGCCCAGCCTGTGCCCTCTTTCAGGAGCAGGCAGATTTCATCATCGAAGGAGTCGGGAACCTTTCCCTCGCCCCGAACGAATTTCTCCGGGATGGTCTCGAAATCGTAGCGGAGAGAAAAGCCCGTCAGCAGCATGGCATAGTTGTCCAGCCGCACCGTTAACGTATCATCGCATTCAAACTGCTCAATGCCCCAGTCCGCCACATCCTCTTTAGTAAAGCCGCAGCCTTTATAGACATACTCACCTTTATCCTTGTTGTAGGAAAACTTCTCCTGCCAGAAATTCTTACCGGTATAAAGAACTTTCGGCTTCACATATTCCAGCAGTGAAGGGAATCCTCCCGCATGGTCGTAATGTGAATGACTCAAGGCCACAAACTCTACAGCGGACAAGTCCAACCCCATCTTCTCTGCATTGCGCCAGGCAGCTCCCGTGTGGCCACAGTCAAAGAGGAACTTGCTCTGCGGTGTTTCCACATAAAAGGAAAGCCCATGCTCTGCCTCCAGCTCCAAAGGGCCATCCACCACCCAGTCGTTCATCAGAACACTTAACTTACATACAGATTCACACGCCATGTTTTCGCCCCCTGCCGCCTTGACTGATGGTATTTAATAAGCCACCGCTTCTTTTCCTGAATTCAAATCCCCAATCTGAGATACAATTCCTCGTCAATGACCCTCAGCCAAACACCAGAGGCACTGAGAGATTAAAGTGTTTTTTTTCATTAAAGCTGCATAATAAATTCCATTGACTTCAGGGGATGCCCCAACAAAGTCTGCAGGTGACTGAGCACCAACTTCTCTGCCTGCATCAACGTGCTGCCCCGGAGCTTCATAGCTGCAGTACCTGACCAGTCCAGGTCCCTCAGGGCAAGAATGGTCTTTCTCAGTTCTTCCGTATAAGGCTGCCCACTCTCAGGGCCGCAATCAGAACACAAAGCCCCGCCCTCTGAGACACTGAAAAATCCATCTCCTGCAATCGCCCTGCCACAGTGCAGGCATTGCTCATAATGCATTTGCAGACCGGTGAATTCCATCAGCTGCAGTACCGCGGCCAGAGCCGTCACCCGTGGATTGCGCTGCTCAAAGGCCTCCAGGACATCCAACAAGTTTTGAAAAGCCCCTGGCTCAGGCACCCCCGGAGGCATGAATTCACGCAACACCTCCGCCACAAAAGCACCATAAGCCATAGCAGGCAGATCTTCGCTGATTTTTTTGTGGTGGCACTTCATGACAGCCTGCTTCACCGTATCCACACGGCGCCCCTCAGCCAGCTGCAGGTCCAGATGGGAAAATAGCTGCATACTGCCTGCCAAAGGGCTTCTGGGCCGCCTGCAGCCAAAGGCTGCCGCCTCAACCAGGCCTCTCTCCTTAGTGAAAAAGGTCATCATCTTGTCGGCATCGCCCCAGTTCCGGGCACCCACCACCACAGCTTCAGTCTGGTAAAGAGCCATCTTCCACCTTCTTGGGCATGACCGCCCCCGCTGTCAGCATATACTGCAGGGCAGACTCACTGCTGATATCCAGATAGGTAACATCCTGCTTGCGGACGAAAAGGTTAGTCCCGGAGGTCATATTAAGGCTCCAGGGCACAAAGACGCAGACATAGTCATCCCCCAATTGGGCCTTGAGGCTTGGGGGCACATCAGCCATGATAAAGCCCAAGGCCTTGGATTGGTGAAAGGGTACCAGCACCACATGGTCAAACATGTTGTTGGTTTCAAACACCGCCGTAGAAAGATGCTTGACGGAATTATAGATGAATTTCACCACAGGAATCTTGCCAAGCACCCATTCACCATAGCCAATGAAGCGCTTGGTAAGCCAATATGAAGAAAGCCAGCCCACCAGATAGATGAAGAGCACCAGGGTGATGATGCCCATGCCGGGAAAATAAAAAGGAAGATGCTTGCCCAGCACCCCCTCTGTAAAATTCAGTGTCTCGGCCACCACAAAGAAGGTGATGGCCAAAGGCACTAAAATAATCACACCGTTAATGAAACGCTTGGAAAGCTCAGGCATTGTCCTTTCCTCCAAAACCAAGGTTGTGCAGGATACCAGTGCGGTTGCGCCAATCCTTCTTGACCTTCACCCACAGATCCAGGAAGACCTTGGAGCCCAGCAACACCTCGATATCCTTGCGGGCCAGCTCGCCGATTTCCCTCAGCATAGCGCCCTTGGCGCCGATGACAATGCCCTTCTGGGAATCACGCTCCACAAAGATAGTGGCCCGGATATAGACATCATCATTGTCACGGGTAGTCATCTCATCCGTTTCCACCGCAATGGCATGAGGCACCTCATCACGGGTAAGGTGCAACACCTTTTCACGGATAAGCTCTGCCACAATAAGACGCTCCGGTTGGTCGGTGACCATGTCCTCAGGATAATACTGGGGGCCCTCCGGCAGGTACTTCTTCACTTCATCCAGCAAACCATCCAGATTTGTCTCAGCCTTGGCAGAAATGGGCACCACCCCTGCAAACTGATATTTCTCCGTATAATGGGAGATAATGGGCAGCACTGTTTCCTTCTCAATAAGGTCCAGCTTGTTTACCACCAGAATGACGGGCCTCTTGGTAGCCTGAAGACGCTCCAGGATATAGTACTCCCCGGGGCCCATTTTCTCCGTGGCATCCACCACAAAGAAGATGGCATCCACTTCCTTCAAAGTGCCCTCGGCGGACTTCACCATATATTCCCCCAGCTTGTGCTTGGGCTTGTGTATACCCGGCGTATCCAGGAAAACAATCTGTGCATCAGGCTGGGTCAGGATGCACAGGATGCGGTTGCGGGTAGTCTGAGGCTTGTCGCTCATAATGGCAATCTTCTGCCCTATCAAGGTGTTGATAAGGGTTGATTTGCCCACGTTGGGCCGCCCAATAACTGCCACAAAACCTGACTTATGTTTATCCATATTTCCTCCTCGTGTCTTTTTATAAAGATAAGCTTCTATCAATCACGGGAAATGCCCAGCTTCTCCATTACGAAGCGCTGCTCATTTTCCATTTCTTCCCGTTCTTCCTCTTCCATGTGGTCATAGCCCAACAGATGCAGCATGCCGTGCACCGTCAGGAAAGCCACCTCCCTGCGCAGGCTGTGGCCATAATCCGCCGCCTGTTCCTCGGCCCGCTCCACAGAAATGATCAAATCCCCCAGCACGTTCACTTCCGGGGCATCCACCATTTCCGGCTCCTCGCTTTCATTGAGGGCAAAGGACAGCACATCCGTGGGACGGTCTATGCCCCTGTATTCCTTGTTAAGGGTGTGTATGTAAGCATTATTGGTCAAGGTAACACTGACCTCGCCGTTTTCCACCCCATAGAGCTTGCCCACCATCTCTGCAGCAGCCCTGACATTTTCCGTTATCTCCTGGGGGAAAACAAGTTCCTCAGGATAGTTGCTGATAATTACGTCCATTATCTTGCCTGCTCTTCCTTCGCAGCCTTTGCGGCCTTCTTCTTTGCTTCGTGGCTGCCATAGGCCTCCACTATGCGGGACACCACATCATGGCGTATTACATCCACCGGGGCCATATGCACTATACCAATGCCCTTGATGCCCTCCAGCACCTGGGCAGCCTCCCTGAGACCGGAGCTCACACCACGGGGCAAATCCACCTGGCTCAGGTCACCTGTCACCACCATGCGTGAGCCAAAGCCCAGCCTGGTCAGGAACATCTTCATCTGACTGGTGGTGGTATTTTGGGCCTCATCAAGTATCACAAAGGCATCGGACAGGGTACGCCCACGCATGTAGGCCAAAGGGGCAATCTCGATAGTCCCCCGAGCCATGAGCTTCTGGTAGGCATCCATACCCAAAATATCCTGCAAGGCATCGTAAAGGGGCCGCAGATAGGGGTCCACCTTGTCCTGCAAATCCCCGGGCAAAAAGCCAAGTCTCTCCCCTGCCTCCACTGCGGGACGAGTCAGGATAATGCGCTTGACCTCTTTATTGCGCAGGGCTGCTACCGCCATCACCACAGCCAGATAAGTCTTGCCCGTACCAGCAGGGCCGATGCCCAAGGTAACAGAATTGCGTTTGATGGTCTCAAGGTAAAGCTTCTGCCCCAAAGTTTTGGGACGGACCTGACGTCCCCGGGCCGTCACCAGAATAGTTTCACCAAACATCTGGTGCAGCTTGTCTTCCTCACCCCGACGCATCAGGGTAATGCTGTAGCGCACCTCATGGCTGGTAATGGCCGTGCCCTGGCGGAAGAGATACTGAAGCTCTTCCACCACAGCCGCTGCGGCACTTACCTCCGCAGCTTCTCCCAGCATTTCCAGACTGTCGCCACGGCTGATTATCTGACAGTCGAACTCCTCGCTGAGGATTTTCAGGAACTCATCCTGTGCCCCCAGCAATGCAAATGCCTCTGTTCTGTCAGCAAAATATACGTTTTTTTCCAAAACCTGCTGCAAAAGAAATCTTCACCTTTTCCTTTACACAATGCCCCATTATCTTATGTCTACTATTTTACAGCACCAAGTATATTTGTCAAATAAACCACACCTAAAAGAGCCTGTCTTTCAGGCAAAGAAAAAGGCACGCCACCTGCTCTAAAATGGCATGCCGTTTAGCTAAAAACTTCTCACATTTGACGATAAACACCGATAACCTTGCCCAGGATGCGTACATCCCGCTCATAGAAGGGTTCCATATTATCATTTTCCGGCTGCAGTCTTATGCAGTCAGGCTCCCGGAAATACCTCTTGACGGTGGCCCCATCTTCATCCACCAGAGCCACTACCACATCACCATTATTGGCATCCTGCTGCTGGCGCACAATGACCATGTCATCTTCAAAAATGCCTATGTTGATCATGCTGTCCCCATGGACCCGCAGCATAAAGACATCTTCACAGTTGTGCAGGAGGCTCTTGGGCAGCTCGTAGACCTCTTCCACATTCTGCTCTGCCAGGATAGGCACCCCTGCTGCCACCGTTCCCACCAGAGGCACGCTGACAAAAGCCTGCCGGGGCTTTTCCCCTACGATATCCAAAGCGCGTCTCTTATCCGGCTCCCGCTCTATGAGGCCCCGCTCCTCCAGGCAGCGGAGGTAGCCATGGACCGTGGAGGCAGACTTCAATCCCACCGCTGCACCTATTTCCCTTACAGAAGGAGGATAGCCGTGCTCACGCTGGAAATTTTTCAGGTATTCATATATCTGGTCCTGCCTTTCGGCTGAAGTTTTGTTTTTTCTGGTCATGAGGAACATCCTTTCGCTGTAATACGTACATATGTTCCTTCATATTTTATCATCTTTCCTATCATTTGTCCAACAAATATTGCCAATCCCCAATACAAAGAACCGCAGGCACCTTGAATGCCTGCGGTTCACATGTTTCTCTATGGAATCACTCTTTATCGGCAGCCTCGGCAATAACCTTTTCGGCTGCCTTTTCCGGCATGGGCTCGTAGCGGGAGAACTCCAGCTGGTAGGAACCTCTGCCCTGGGTCAGGGAGCGCAGGTCCGTGGCGAACTTGTAGAGCTCTGCCACAGGAATCTCCGCCTGAATCTCACTCATATCCTTGCCCTTGCTGTCAATGCCAAGAATCCTGGCCCGCTTGGAATTCAGCTTGCCCATGACATCACCCATGTAGTACTCAGGAGCTGTCACAGTAATCTTGTCGATGGGCTCCAAAAGGATGGGGCTGGCCTCCATGACGCCCTTCTTGATGGCCAAGGCTGCTGCGGTCTTGAAGGCTGCCTCGGAGGAATCCACCGCATGGTAGGAGCCATCATAGAGGTTAACCTTCACATCAACTACGGGATAGCCTGCCAATACACCGGCAGCCAGGGTCTCCTCAGTGCCCTTTTCCACGGCAGGCACATACTGCCGGGGCACGCTGCCGCCGAAGATAGTCTCCGTAAAGGCATTGCCTTCGCCTGGGCCCTGGGGGCTGATTTCCAGCCACACATCGCCGTACTGGCCATGACCGCCGCTCTGCTTCTTGTGCTTGCCCTGGACCTTGACGCTCTTGCGGATGGTCTCACGATAAGCCACCCGAGGCTGAGCCAACTTCAGCTGCACGCCGAACTTGCGCTCCAGCTTCTCCGCCAAAATTTCCAGATGCACCTCACCAATGCCCTTCAGCAAAGTCTCACGGGTCTCCTTGTTCTTGCTCACCAAGAGAGTGGGGTCTTCCTCCTGCTGCTTGGCCAGGGCGGCGAAGACCTTGTCCTCCTCACCCTTCTTGCTGGCAGAAGCTGCCATTTCCAGCATAGCCTCGGGATAGGAAATCGTCTCATAAAGTATGGGATCATTCTTATCGCACAGGGTGTCCCCCGTCTTTACATCCTGCAGCTTGGTGGTGACCACAATGTCGCCAGCCGCTGCCTGGGCCAGATTGTGCTGCTGCTTGCCCTGCATGGTGAACAGGGTACCTATGCGCTCAGTCTCATCCTTATTGGGATGATAGTAGGAGGCATCCCCCTTCATCTCCCCGGACAGGATGCGGATAAAGCTCTGCCTGCCCACAAAGGGGTCCACAACAGTCTTGAAAATCTGGGCAGAGAAGGGATCCTCAGTGGCACGCTCCTTGATTTCCCCATCTGCAGGGCTGGTGCCAATGGAAACCTTGAAATAGGGAGTGGGCATATACTCCACAATACCGTTCATGAGGTTCTTCACGCCGATATTCTGCTTGGCTGAGCCGCAGAACACCGGGAAAATCTTGCCTGCCTGGATGCCTTCAATCAGAGCCGCGGCGGCTTCCACCTCGGTGATTTCCGTTCCCTCTATGTACTTTTCCATCAATTCATCATTATATTCAGCTGCGGCCTCGATGAGCTGGCGCCTTGCCTCTTCAACTTCACCCTTGATGTATTCCGGCAGCTCCGCCACAATGTACTCGTGCTCGTTCTTGCGGGGCACAATCTTGATATGCAGGGTCAGAAGGTCTGCCACACCCTGGAATGCTGCCTCCTTGCCGATGGGAATCTGCACAGGTACCACCCCGTCACCGAAGCGGACCCTGAGCTCCTCCACCACACTCGTAAAGTCTGCATGTTCCCTGTCCATCTTGTTTACAAAGAAGGCCCTGGGTAGCTCTGCCTCCTCAGCATACTGCCAAATCTTCTCCGTCTCCACCTCAATACCTGAAGTGGCGGAAATCATGATCAGGGCGCTGTCGGCTGCCGCCAAGGCACCCTTCACATCACCCACAAAATCGGGATAGCCAGGGGTTTCCAAAAAGTTTATCTTGAACTCACCCCACTCGCAGGCCACCAGCTTGGTGCTGATAGTCATGCCCCGCTTGCTTTCCTCAGGTTCATAATCGAGAGAACTGGTGCCTTCCTCGACATTGCCCAGTCTTTTCACGGCTTCGCTGTCGAACAGGCAGGCATCAAGCAAGCTGGTCTTGCCAGTTTTGCCGTGCCCAACCACAGCCACATTGCGGATGTTGGTGCTCTTATACATCTTCATCGACTCGTCCTCCTTATAAAGCCCATCTTACAAGTATGGCTAACTGGTATGTTTCACCTTATTTTATTCTCTGAAATTAGGCAGAATCCTTCTATTTTTCAATAATTCATGAAACAAAAATAAAGCTCCATGCGAAACTTTGTTTCGCACGGAGCCCTTACAAGCTGCTATTTTCAATCTTTAGGGTGGTATTCCCCGTCATAAATCTCGGTTTCGTTGAAGAAAATATGAATCTCCCTTTGGGCACTCTCCACACTATCTGAAGCATGCACCGCATTGCGGCTGCCGCTGGAAGCATATAGCTTCCTGATTGTGCCTTCCTCGGCCTCCTTGGGGTTGGTCTTGCCGTTAAGCTTTCTCACCCTGGCAATGACATCCTCACCCTCCAGGACCAGGGCAATAATAGGTGCCGAGGTCATGAAGCCCACCAGGTCTTCATAATAGTACTGGCCGATATGCTCCGCATAATGGATGGAGGCCAGACGCTCGTCCATCTTCATGAGCTTCATGGCCACAATGCGAAAGCCTTCTTCCTCGTAACGTTTGATAATGTCACCGCTATAGTGCTTGGCAAAAGCATCGGGTTTGATAAGAACTAAGGTTTTTTCCATGAAACGGCACTCCTTGCATTTCAGTATTTCAGACTGCTCATAGCAGCTCAGCTTTATAACGCTGAGCCATAGCGGCATAGTTTTCGGCTGATTCTCTGAGAGCTTCTATCTCATCATCACGAAGCCCACGGATAATCTTGGCTGGATTGCCAAAAACCAGAGAATTAGAAGGAATCTTTTTATGCTGTGTAATGAGGCTGGCGGCGCCGATGATGACATTATCCCCAATGTCCGTATAGCCCAGGACAATGGTCCCCATGCCAACCAGGCAGTTATTGCCAATGCGCCCGCAGTGGATGATGGCCCCATGACCGATAGTGACCCCATCGCCTATGACGGTGGGCTTGTCACCCATGACATGGACAATGGCGTTATCCTGGATATTAGTGCCCTTGCCGATAATTACCGGCTGGAAATCTCCCCGCACTACTACGCCAAACCAAAGGCTGGAATTATCCCCTATGGTAACATCGCCTGCCACCGTGGCTGTGGGAGCTACAAAAACATTTTCTCCCAGCTTAGGCGTGATGGAATTATACGTTAAGATATTGCCCATAAATATCCCCTCCTGACGCTTCAATTCCTTCTTATTCTTTCTTATTATAGCGATTTTTTTGAAATTTTTCAACCCTGAAGCTCCTTACGGAGCTTCTTCAACTATAGAATACGCCGCCAGAAGTAAGCCTGGCCTGGCGCAAAAGTGTCACACAGGACAGATTATCTGCCAAATAAAGTGACGCCTCCTGCACCCTGGCAGGTTTCATATCTTCCGGCCACAGCACACCTATCACTGTGCCGCTATGGGCCACATTTACCCCCAGCGCCCCCCATCTGCGGGCCAGCAGGGACAAATCCCTGAGGCCGCGCTTCTCCAGCAAGGACTGGTTGGCAAAGGCGCTTTTCTCCGCCGCCCTGGCCAGGCTTGGGGCCAGATGCCAGGGGGCCTGGGCAGTAAAGACAGGCGGGGGCATTTCCTCCCCCACCGTCTCAGAGCCTTCGTGGAAGTCCACGGTATCCACGGTTCCCCCGGTATCAAAAACAGTTATCTTCAAGCGGGGCAAATCCCTATAGCGGGCATAGACCTCACCAGTGACCTGATTGACGCAGACAACCCCCGGGAAAAACACAGCATCCGTAGGCTCTATGCTGACAGCAATGTCCATGATTTCCTCTGCACTGAGCCTTCTGCCCAAGGCAGCGGCAGCAGCAGCTGCCACTGCTGCAATGTCAGCGCTGGAGGAAGCCATGCCCTTCCCTGGGGGAAGTTCGCTTGCCAGTTTCATGCCATAGGGAAAAGTGTCCTTACCCAAATAGGCCAAAACCTGACGAAGGGACTGGAGAGATTTCTCTCCCAGCCCCTCCAGACCTTGCCATTTGTCAGAAACAGTCACAGTAGTGTAGGCATCAATAGGACAGGTAACAAGATACGGCCTGCCCCTGTATATTCCCTGCGCCAGCTCGCCGCAGGAGCCGGGAACACTCACCTTTATTTCCATAGATTACAGCAAAGCTTTGTGGCTGACGTTCACACGGCCCTTGTCATCAATCTCCACGACCTTCACCTGGAGCTGATCCCCTACCTGCACCACGCTTTCCACCGTCTCAACCCGGCGGTTGGCCAGCTGGGAAATATGGCAGAGACCCTCACGGCCCGGCAGCAGTTCCACAAAGGCGCCAAACTTCATGATGCGGGTTACCTTGCCGGTGTAAACCTCACCCACTTCAATCTCATGAACGATTTCCTCAATCATTTCCTTGGCACGCTTCATACCCTCAGCATCATTGGAGGTAATGAAGATGTTGCCGTCCTCGTGGATATCCATCTGCACACCAGTTTCCTCAGTGATCTTTCGGACCACCTTGCCGCCGGTGCCAATGACGTCGCGAATCTTGTCCACCTTGATGGTGACCGTCTCCACGCGAGGTGCATAGGGAGAGAGCTCCTTGGCAGGCTCAGGGATGCACTCCAGCATCTTGCCAAGGATAAAGGCGCGACCCCGCTTGGCCTGCTCCAAGGCAGAAGCCAGAATCTCACGGGTGATGCCTGCAATCTTGATATCCATCTGAATGGCAGTGACACCCTTTTCCGTACCTGCCACCTTGAAGTCCATATCGCCCAAAGCATCTTCCATGCCCTGAATGTCCGTAAGGATAGTGTAGCCCATGGCCACACCGGAAACAGGACGCTTGATGGGCACACCAGCGTTCATCAGGGACAGGGTGCTGCCGCAGACACTGCCCATGGAGCTGGAACCGTTAGACTCCAACACCTCAGACACCAGGCGGATGGTATAGGGGAACTCCTCAATGGAGGGGATAACCGGTACCAGAGCCCGCTCTGCCAGAGCGCCATGACCGATTTCACGGCGTCCCGGGCTGCGGATGGGACGTGCCTCACCTACGCTGTAGCCAGGGAAGTTGTAGTGATGGATATAATGCTTGGTAGTCTCAGGTCCAAGGCCGTCGATAATCTGCTCATCACCAAGGGCACCAAGGGTGGTGACATTTAGGATCTGAGTCTGTCCACGGGTAAAGAGGCCGGAACCATGGGTGCGGGGCAGCAGGACCACCTCGCAGGACACGGGACGCACCTCGTCCAG